>JAPLWR010000025.1:0-5414 GCA_026396495.1 Candidatus Magasanikiibacteriota bacterium
CAAGTGATTGATACTCAGGCTGTGAGACAATTAACTGATATTATGAGTGATAACAATGCCAGAGCTTATGTCTTTGGAGAAAATAATTCCCTCACCCTACCTGATAGACCAGTAGCAGCCAAAACTGGTACTACAAATGATTGGCATGATGGTTGGACCTTGGGCTTTACCCCTTCTTTAGTAACAGGTGTTTGGGCGGGTAACAACAACAACAAAGCTATGGCCAGAGGGGCCGATGGTGTACTAGTAGCCGCCCCAATTTGGCATAATTTTATGGCCCGGGCCTTATCTGGCAAGCCAGTAGAGGGTTTTACAGCACCAGACCCCTACCCAACAGATATCAAGCCAATTTTAGTAGGCCAAGGCATGGGGGAAATAACCTTGGCTATTAACAAAGTAAATAATAAAATCGCGACTTCTTCTACCCCACCCGGATTAATAGAATATAGAAGATACCGTCAGCCACACAGTATTTTATACTATCTTAATAAAGATGATATAAAAGGCCCCACACCACCCGACACCACAGATCCCCAATTTGCCTCTTGGGAAGCAGGTGTGCAAGCTTGGGCCGCAAAGCAGCAAGGACAATTTGATATGGTCCCTACGGAATATGATGACGGTAGCACAGCTAATTTAATTTTACCGCAAATCAAATTAAATAATTTGATCCAAAATCAAACAATTACCAACAGAACACTGCCTGTTAGTGTGGAATTAATAGATGGATCTGATATTAAACGAGTTGTCTATTTTATAGATAATGTTCAAGTGGAAGAAATACAAACCCTACCATTTAACACCACCTTATACTTATTTGATTTATCCCGTGGTTTTCATAATCTAAAGGCTAGAGCTTACACTTCTAATGGCATCACGGCTGAAACAAACGTAGATTTTAATTTAACCGCAGCCATGGAACCACCCACTTTTTCTTGGATTTTTCCTACTAACAATTCTTCATTTTTTACCAGCCAATTTCCCATATCCTTAAAAATAAAAGCTTACCAAATAGAAAAAATAAAAAAGATTGAACTAATTTTAGAGGAAATGGGCAAAAGCAAAGTCTTGGCTTCAGTGAGTGATCCAACAGAACAAACCCTTATGTTTACTTGGAGTAAAGCCCCCGCACCTGGTAATTATTTATTACAATCAAATATTACCACTATAGACGATCTAGTGGTGCCGGGTCCTAATTTACAAATAGAAGTTCAGTAAAACAAAAAACACTCCCATTGTGGGGGTGTTTTTATTTTCTATAACTTATTGCCTAATAGGCATGACAATGTATAAATAATCTTCTCTGCCTTTGGGTTGTAAAACACAAGGTGAGTCTGGAGTAATTAATTTTAAAAACCCATCTTCACTACCCATCGCACTTAACCCATCCAAGAGATAACGATAGTTCAATAAAATACCATTATTTTCACCATCAATTTTTCCCAACATTTCACTAGTATGTTCACCCAACTGACCATTCATAGAAGTAAACACTACTTTTTGATCATTGCCACCCAAAATTTTAATATCCACGCCATTAATACCAATAAAGGAAAAAATGCTAGCAGCTTTGATTCTTTTAATCCATTCTGGAGCGCTGACCTCTACAGTGGTTTTAAAGTTGGTGGGGATAATCTGTCCATAATCAGGATACTGGCCTTCCACTAAACGGGAAACAATTTCCACAGGACCATAAGAGAATAAGATCTGATTATCAGCAATAACCATTTCTACAGGTGGATTATCCTCCAAATCTTCATGAAACACAGCGGTAATTCTTAAAACCTCTTGTAAGGCTTTGGCTGGAATAATTACTTTTTTATTTTCTTTGCTATATTTATCACCCACCACCATTTTGACATTTTTTTCAGCTAAACGATAACTATCAGTAGCCGCACAAACTACAAAACCAACTTTGTTTTCTGGATTAAAATTAAAAAACACACCACACAACTCTGGACGAGCTTCATTTTTAGAAGCAGCAAAAAGCAGTTGTTGAGCAATTCTTTTAAAATCTTCCACCAAGACACCAAATACAAAATCTTTTTCCACCTGAGGAATTAAAGGAAATTCTGTGGCTGGTGACCCTTTTATTAAAGTCTTATCACTATCAGCGGTTTGCACCATTAAACCGTTTTCTTTAGACTCTACATCTACCTTACCACTAGAAGCTACTGATAAATATTCATTAAAGAGATTGGCTGGAGCAGTGTATTCTCCATCTTCTTCGGTTTTGGCTCTTACCTTACAATTAATAGCCATCTCTAGATTAGTAGTCACTAACTTCAGCTCTTTGTTTTCTATTTTTAAAAGTACGTTGTTCAAAATTGGTAAAGAATTATTCTTTACTGTGATGTGGCTTACAATTTGTAATGCCTGCGATAGGTTTTCTTGTGTACAAGAAAATTTCATATTCTTCTGGTGTATTAATTATTAGTTAATATATTATATATAAAAGTAATAATATCAATAAGGCTTGTGGAAATGTGGATAACGTAGGGGAAAGGTCTGAGATCAGCGGGAAAATGAATGTTTTTTATTCAGGTGGGGTGTGAATTGGGGTGTGGGTTACTAGCTAGTTATGTACACCCTTATCTTAGTCCTGTGGATGGGGGTGGATAAACATGGTTGTTATCCTCAGATAAATTTCAGACTCTCCACACCTTTTCAGATCTTTTTAAAAGGGCTATTAACAGTTTTTACACAGCGTACATTCTTTGTTTAATCTGGTTAACCTCTTCTTTAGCCTTAAAATTCTTTTCCATTTCTTTTTCTATTTTTTTGCAGGCATGCATAGCAGTGGTGTGATCTCGGCCGCCTAATTCTGCTCCAATAGCAGGATAAGAGGTTTTAAGCTCTTCTCTCATTAGATACATGACAATTTGGCGGGGATAAGCCAATCTCTTATCCCGTTTGCTGCTTAAAATCTCTTCAATTCTGATGTCATAGTATTCGGCAGTGATCTGAATAATATGTTTAGGGGTGACGATCCTTTGAGAAGCGCTATTAGCTAAGGAAGAAATAAGGGAACGGATGGTAATCTCATCTGGAAGCGCGTTTTTAAGCTGGTAATAGGCAAAAATCTTGTTTAAAGCTCCTTCTAATTCACGAACATTATTTTGAACCAGAGAAGCAACTAAGGTGGCAGTATTTTTATCTAAATTAAAGCCTTTTTCTTGACATTTTTGCTCTAAAATAGCCACACGGGTTTCAAAATCCGGGGAAGCAATATCTGTGATCATACCCATTTCAAAACGGGTTCTTAAACGGTCTTCTAAGAGAGGAATGGCCTTAGGTGGTCTATCTGAGGTAATAACCACCTGTTTTTCCATCTGGTGCAGGGTATTAAAGGTATGGAAAAAGGCTTCTTGGGTTTCTTGTTTTCCAGAAATGAACTGAATATCATCAATTAAGAGTAAATCAGTATTACGGTAAGTATCTTGGAAAGCCTTGGCATTACCAGAACGGATAGAGTGAATAAATTCATTGGTAAATTTTTCAGAGGTAACATAAACCACTTTTTTGATCTTATTCTCCTTTAAAAGTTGGTTGCCGATAGCTTGCACTAAGTGGGTTTTGCCTAAACCAGAGCCACCATAGATAAATAAAGGGTTATAAGCGCGGCCTGGTTGATTAGCTACTGCTTGAGCAGCCGCATGAGCTAATTCGTTACCCTTACCTACCACAAAACTAGCAAAGGTGTGGCGAGGATTTAAACCATAAGTATTGGCGGTGTCGGCATTTCTTTCCATTTTTACTGAAATTTGGCTAATTTTAGCGCTTTCTTGTGGCGCTAGGCCTGGAGTAGGAGAAGATAGGGCTGAGGTTGTAGTAACAGTTACTTTTTTTGTCTCTATCCTGTAAGTAAGAGATCTTAATTGTAGACCACTATTCTTTTCAATCAACTTAACTAAAGTGGGATGAAACTTCTTTTCTAAATACATCTTGTAAAAAGCACTTGGCACACAAATGACAGCCTCATCATTTTCAAAACTACCCAAAAAGGTATTTTTAAACCAGGTGATAAAGTTAGCGCGGCTAACAGATAGTTCTAGTTCAGCTAAAACTGCTTCCCAGATTTGTTGTGGGGTCATAGGTGTGGAAAAGAGTAATAAGTACAAAAGCTAAACGTCAAAAAAGTGTTATTTACGCTTAAATTTTGTATTCATCAGTGCCAGTATACCATGTGGATAAAGTTTAGCAAACGGCACAAAAATGTCAAAAAGTTACTAGATTGTGGACACCCTGTGGATAACATCTTTAAGGTAAAAATATAATGTGTGAATAAATTGCGACTAACTTAGTAAATTTAGCTAATTTAAGCACTAAAAATGGGTAAAGAATGGTCTAGGCTTGGTTTTTTATCCATTTTATAGTATGTTAATAAGTGTTAATCACTTGATTTAAGCTTATGTCCACAAAAAGAACATTTCAGCCTAATAAGGTTCACAGAAAGAAAGTCCATGGTTTTTTGGAAAGAATGTCTACCAAAGGCGGACGCAAGGTTTTAGCCAGACGTCGCGCTAGAGGTCGCAAAAAATTGACTGTCTAAACTGGGAGCTATGCTTCAACCACAAAATCGTCTAAAAGCTGACCGAGATTTTAAAAGAGTATTAAAGATCGGTCGCTTTTTTAATAGCAAAGAAATGAGAATAAAGGCTTTGAGTAATAGTTTACCTCATAGCCGTTTTGGATTTGTGATTAGTACGGCAATTGATAAAAAAGCCACGGTACGTAATAGAATTAAAAGACAGGTGCGGGAAGTAGTAAGATTATTAATTAAAGAAAATTTAATTATTCCAGGAGTTGATGTGGTGATGTTGCTAGGAAAGGGTTTGAAAGGTTTGCCGTATGAAGAGATTCAACCAAAAGTAATTTTGGGTTTGCAAAAGTTAAAAGTTTTAAAGGTATGATTAAAAATTATTGGACCCACTTAGTTTTATTTCCTAGATTGTTAATTTTAAAACTGATTAGATTTTATCAAAAAAAATTTTCGCCTGATCATAGTAAATTATGCGTTGTCATCCTTGGAGTAAGGGTGGTTGGGATCCAGTCAAATAAAAAAATCCCCCAACTGTTGTTGGGGGTGGTTCAGGCCGGGTTAATCAGGAGCAAGTTCTTTCAGGGCGCGTGCCAAGGCTGCTTCATCGCTAGCGTCACGCACGCGCTTGGCAAACTCATACTGTCGAAAGATTTCTTCACTCAAGTTGCCAGCGTTGTGATTCTGGTAAAGGGCAATGATGCGGTAAATAAGAATCATCAAGGTTTTGGCCTTGCGTGTTCCCATGAAAGGAGATTGGGCTGCTTCCTCTGCGTAGTTGGGTTTTTCCGAGAACATGAGGACACCCTGTCTCGTACTAGAGTTATAGCACACATGGACAAAGTATTGAGGCATCATTCCCTGCAATTCCCAT
>JAPLWR010000025.1:5419-13022 GCA_026396495.1 Candidatus Magasanikiibacteriota bacterium
AATTCCCATTCTGTGGCCGCCAGGTTCAGCCTTTTGCAGCCAAAGATAATAATGGAAGGATGTAGCTCTTCGCCACTGATATCTCGCAGGTGGAAAAACAGCGGCCGCGTGCCATTTTCTGTATCAAACTGAGCTAGCATCAGATCCATTTTGGAAGGGCCATTAAAAACTTCGTATTCTTTACCTGTTTCCAATTGGCGTGCCATACGGCATCTCCTGTGCAAAGAACCTTGAATCCTATTTTGTGGCAGGATTCTAACCACCTGACTCCTTACGGAGCGACCTATCCATACAGACAGGGATTTGTTTTAATGTTTAACATTTTTTTCTGATTTTGTCAAGGGCCGCTAAGTAAAATAAAAAATAAAAATCTCCCATTACTGGGAGATTTTTATTTGTTTAATATTACTTTTTAATCCTTTGATAATTTCTATCTGGGATTTACTCACACCATATTCACCACTTAAGAATTCTATTAGCTTGGCGTTGGCTTTTCCTTCCACAGCTGGAGCGGTGATTTTTATTTTGATAGTTCCATCAGCTAGTTAACCGCAGATTTCATTTTTTTTAGCACCCGCTTGAATTTTAACTTTGATGAGCATGGTCGTGATGGGAATGGTCGTGGCCTTCATGATCATGATGATCGTGTTGGTGAGCGTGTAGAGAAACAGGAGCAGGACCAAGAATTGTATCTTTAAGTAAGTGTAAGACTTGGCGATTTAATAAAGAGGTG
Organism: Candidatus Magasanikiibacteriota bacterium; assembly: GCA_026396495.1. Lineage (GTDB taxonomy): Bacteria > Patescibacteriota > Patescibacteriia > Magasanikbacterales > UBA10003 > GWC2-40-17. The sequence goes on from JAPLWR010000025.1 coordinate 6,153, forward strand.
GCAATAAAGTTTTGAATCTCGGGATCTTCTAACCGTTCATCAATTTTATCATTATCTTTATACATCTCTCTTACTCTTTGCATTTCTTCTTTTAATTCTTCAGGGCTAACTAAAAGTTTTTCTTCTTTAGCAATCTGACGTAAAGCCAAAGCTGTTTTGGCTCTTTCTTCTGCCCCCTTAGAAAAACCAGCGGCAATTTCTTCCTCAGTCTTTTTTAAATTTTTTAAGTAGTCTTCAAAACTAATTCCTTGTTGGTCTAAATTTTGTTTTAACTCGGCAAACATTTTGTGTTTTTCTTCTGTAATCAAAAGCTCAGGCACTTCACCAAAGGTAGTTTCTTTGATAATGTTTTGCAACATTTCAATTTCTACTCTTTGTTCTTCTTTCTGAGTTGATTCAGCTTCTAAATTTTCTTTAATAGTTTTTTTCAAATCCTCAACATTTTTTTGTCCCAAGGCTTTGGCCATATCGTCATTAACATCAGCTAAGGTTCTTTCGTAAACAGCTTTGACATTAACTTTAAAGTCTCCTTTTTTACCAGCTAACATTTTATTGAAAAAAGTTTCTGGAAAGTCATGTTGAAATTCTAAAAGATCTCCTTGTTTGGCATTGATTAGTTTATCTGCTAAGCCTGGCAAATAAAAATCTTCATCTAAGTAGATGGCATAATTTTTGCTCTGGCCACCTTCTACTGGTACTTTATCTAATAAAATATCCATATCTACTACTAACTTATCAGCTTTAGTAGCGGGACGTTCCACGATTACTTCCTTGGCTTGCATTTTACGCAAGTCCGTTAAAACTTTTTCCACTTCTTTTTCTGTGGCAGCTTTTGGTTTGCGTTCTAATTTCATTTTTTTCCAATCAGCCAACTTAATAGTAGGCAAAATGGAAACAGTGGCTTTATAAACAAAGTCATTATCAGGCGCCATTTTTTCAATTTTAATTTGTGGTGGGCCAACACTGTCTAATTCTTTTTCTTTTAAAGCTTGAAAGAAAGTTTGTTTAACAACTTTATCAGCGGCCACTTCCAAAATTTTCATATCGCCATATTTTTTTTGGATAACATCAAACGGGGCTTTGCCTGGGCGAAAACCTTCAATAGAAGTAGCTTTGGATAATTCCTCAGCTGCCCATTTAATATGAGGGGCCATGTCTTCCTTAGAAATTTCTATGGTTAATTCTTTTTGAGATTGAGGTAGATCCTTTATTGTAATTTGCATAAGTAAAAATTAAATTAGTAGTTTAAGAATAAAATAAAAACACCTCTCTGTCAAGCAGAGAGGTGTTTTTGAGAAACTATTAAACTACTTTCTTAGGCAAGATTTTGAACATACCTGTGCTGCAAACTGGGCAAGTACCCTTAGCAGCTGGTCTGGTTCCACCGCCTTTAGCTGGCATGGTGACTTCAGAGACATCTTTCATCTCTCTTTTGGCTTTACATTTGACGCAATAACCTTCCATAGTTTAAAAATTATGCTTTAAGCGTAGACTCGCTTAATAGCTAAATTATGCTTAAGAATTAGGGGTCTTTTCAGACCTAAATATAGTATAGCACATTTAAGCTTAAAATGCAAGGGGGCAGGTAAAAGTGCAAGTTTAATGAAAAAAAATTAAATAAAAAAACGCCCTAGCCGAAGCCAGAGCGTGGTTGAAGAAGTAGTTGAACTCCCTTGTTAGTTGGTCTGAAGGCGTTCCAGAACGCTCCAAACCTGGTTGAACTTGCGGATGTACTTGACCCCCTCCAGTGGAATCGTCATCTTGCGATTGGATTCCAGCCAGCGGTGAGCCCTGGGACCGCCGCCGTTGTAGGCAAGGGCCAGGAACTCACCCACTTGACGCGGGTCGGACAGGAAGGTCCAGATCCGCATGGATTCACCACGCCAACCACGTTGACCCAAGAGGTACTTGAGGTCCTCCTTGGCCAAGAGGTACTGGGCGATGAAGGCCTGGGGGTGGCTCGTACTTCCGGAGAAGAACTCCATGTTGAGGAGCTGGCTGTATCGGCTACGCAGTGCTGCCCACGTCTTGGGCATGAACTGGCCGATTCCCCGTGCTTCGGCGGAGGAGACCGAGTACTTGTACGCCGCGCCACCGTTGGCGCCGAGCGTTAAGGCCACCCGGTACATCTCTTCCTCCACCCTGGCATCACTGAGCTCTTCGTTGCTGAAGTGCTCGATCATGACCAAGGTGAAGACCGCCCGGGGATCGATGTCATCGAGGCTGACGCCCGACTCTTCGATCTTTTGGCGGGCTTCGGACAGTCCGTCGTTCAGGTAGCTCCAGCCCAGGGTTACCAGTTCCGGATACGCTTCACGCAACTCCCGGGTGTAGGGCGTGTAGAGCGCCCTTTCGATGATCAGACCCCTGGCCGTTTTCATCTGGAGAGGGAACTGCATTCCCACCACCAGCTGACCAGGAGGCACGCGGACGTCGTATTCCGAGTCCACGCCATCCCGGACCGAAAGCTGCACGGTGTAGCCGGCGGTCTCGGACTTGCCCGTCTGGGCATCCACCTCGATCACCTTGATGTTTCCCTTGGGATCCATCGCGGCGATGAGAATGGAACGGCGGCAGAAGGAAGAGGTTGTCACCTCCCTGCACTTCTGGCGCTTGCCCTTGCCACGACACTTCATCGTGGTCTTGGTGCAGTAGCCGGCATCGGCCACGCGATTCGCCAGGAGTCGTTTGGCCTGGCAAATGCGTTCCGTGATGTCCAGCCTGCCTTCGGGAACGGCCGGGTTCCTGAGGCACACCACCTTGGGGGTGACGGGCCGCTGAACCTTGGGCTGCTTCTTGGCGGGCTTGGCCGGGGTGAGGGACTGGTTGGTCTCCTTCACCACCTTGACGGCCGGGGGCTTGCCCTTCTTGGGCTTGGCCTCGACGCTCGAGGCCCCACTCAGGGACAGCACCAGACCTAGAACCAGAGCCGCGGTCAGCATCTTCATCGGAAACCTCCGTGAAAGCCTCTTTAAGCTTGTTTCAACCGTAGTATCTCAAGGAACAACCGCTTGAAAAGCGGACTAAGTAGTATACCACCTTTTTGGGGTTTTGTCAATACCTTTATACATATAAAAAAACCGCCCCATTCAAGGAGCGGTTTAGATTCTTCGTCCGCCTATCGGCGACTCAGAATGACGTGTATAAATTTTATTTTACCAACCAACCAACAATTAACAACGCCACAATGTTTAAAATTTTAATCATGGGGTTGATAGCAGGCCCTGCAGTATCTTTGTAAGGATCACCAACTGTGTCACCAGTCACAGCTGCACTGTGAGCAAAACCACCCTTACCTCCGTGATTACCAGCCTCGATATATTTTTTAGCATTATCCCAAGCAGCACCACCAGAAGTCATAGAGATGGCCACGAATATTCCAGTAATAATAGAACCAACTAACATACCACCTAAAGCCACTGGACCTAAGAACCAACCAACTAAAATTGGGGCAACTACTGGAATCAAAGCTGGAACAACCATGGCGCGCAAAGCACCTTTGGTCACGATGTCTACAGCTCGTCCGTAATCTGGTTTAGCAGTACCTTCCATCAAACCAACAATTTCTCTAAATTGGCGACGGACTTCTTCTACTACTTGAGTGGCAACTTTGCCAACAGATTCCATGGCCATGGATCCAAATAAATAGGGAAGTAATCCACCAATAAATAAACCAACTAAAACTTTGGTATCGCTTAAAGAAAAATTTAATTCAATTCCGCGATTAGCAAATTCTTGAGTGTAAGCGCTAAACATAACCATAGCGGCTAATCCGGCAGAAGCAATCGCGTAACCTTTGGTAACAGCTTTGGTAGTGTTGCCCACTGCATCTAAGGGATCAGTCACATCACGAACAGATTTTGGTAAGTTGGCCATCTCAGCAATACCACCGGCATTGTCTGTAATAGGGCCATATGCATCAATGGTGACGATGATTCCCGCTAAAGACAACATGCTCATCGCCGCAATTGCAATACCATATAAACCAGCAAAAGAATTAGCTGTTAAAATAGCGCCGATAATAAAGATAACTGGCCAAGCAGTAGAACGCATAGACACAGCTAAACCAGCAATTACATTTGTGCCATGTCCACCTTCAGAAGCTTTAGCAATAGAACGAACGGGTTTGTTTTTTGTAGAAGTATAGTAATCAGTAATCCAAACCATGAGAGCAGTTAAAACCAAACCAACTTAAGCCGCACCATAAAGATTTTTGTTTAATTCAATTCCTTTCGTAGCCCATTTGGTGATTGGATAAGAAACAACGGCGGATAAAACAGTAGAGACAATCAAACCTTTGTACAAAGCATTCATGATGTTTTGGCTCTTGCCCAGTTAATAGAAACTGCCCCAATGACTAGTGGGTAGAAAACTAAATTCGTAGCAGTAGGGAATAATAAGTGTCCCAAGATCATCGCGGCGACAGCAGTCACAGCGTAAGTTTCAAATAAGTCAGCAGCCATACCAGCACAATCACCCACGTTGTCTCCAACGTTATCAGCAATCACAGCTGGATTTCTTGGGTCATCTTCTGGAATTCCTTTTTCTACTTTTCCAACTAAGTCAGCTCCTACATCAGCAGCTTTGGTGAAAATTCCACCACCTAAACGGGCAAAAACAGAAATTAAACTGCCTCCAAAACTTAAACCAATTAAAGCATTTAAATCTTTTGTGATGGCGTAAAAACCAGCCACCCCAAGTAAACCTAAACCAACCACTAAAATACCAGTTACTGATCCGCCTTTGACAGCCAAGGCTAAGGCCGGTTCCAAACCATCTTTAGCAGCTTCAGCAGTTCTGACATTGGCTTTAACAGAAACATTCATACCAATGTAACCAGCTAGAGCAGATAAAACAGCACCCACAGCAAAACCAATAGCGATGGTAAAGTTTAAAAATAACCAGAGTAAAACAAAAACGATTAAACCAATCCAGGCGATAGTACGAGTCTGTCTGTTTAGGTAAGCTTTGGCTCCTTCTTGAATAGCTTTGGCAATGGAGTTCATTCTTTCATCGCCAGTAGGTTTTTGGTTAATGGAATAAACCATGAACACGCCGTAGGCAATGGCCAAGACCGCTGCCAAAAGAGAAAGCAATAAGGCTGTAGGCATAATTTTTTTAAATTAATTAAATGTTTTTAAAAGGGCAGACGCCCTACTAAGAATAAATGATACAAAAAAAGGGTGGCTTTGGCAAGGGAAAAAAGTATAAAAAATAAAGAGCCCAGTTATTGAGCTCTTGTTGTGAAAGTTGGCAGAGAGATGTTGTCCTTGGTTGGGAACAAAGAAGTTGGTTGAGAATCAAGGAAAACATGATTAGGCAAAATGAGCATTGGATTGTGTAAGGAACAAGAGAAAAAGACGAAAAGGCTGGGCAGGGTCAAAGGGTTATGGTTTGCTCGGGTTGAGGTGACGAGTTTTATGAGGGTTTGGAATGGATGTCGCTGGTCCGCGGGAACATCTTGCAAATGGAGAAAACCTCTTTTACTCGTCGGCCGAGAAGTGCCTTTGAAATGTTCCTGCCGTAGCTGGCAGAAGTTGGAAACCTACAGAGACCCTGCCCAGCTGAAAAGGTAAAATTAGTGTTTTTGCTCTTTCAGCTGGGTAGAATCTTCTGAAAATTTTTCGTCTACATTAATAGTATACAGGTTTTTGAAAAGACTAGCAAGTTTTGATGGGGAAAGGGTGGGGATAATTGAGGGGTTTTTAAAATGGCTAAATCTTGGCTAAAAATAGCTAAAAAAACCTTTAGAAAGGTGGGGGACTTGACAAAAGTTGAATTTTTTGGTAAGGTTGCGGGTCCGTAAAATTACGGAAAAGCTCTTTGAAATCATAGTTACAAAGGAATAAAAAAAGGAGGAAAAACGGGAGCAATCCTGTTACAGATACGTCCAGACCTAGGCGTTCAACTTGGAGGAGGATGACATGAGTGGAACCCAGGGAGATCCGAGTCCGCCCCCCGCAAAGGGGTGGGGCATCGGCAAGCTTGTTCGAGGATTTGTTTTTGCTGATTCCGGTGCGACCGGCGGTAGCTCACCCGAGCCCACGCCTCCGCCTGTGGAAGAAGCGGAAGAAGATTCTCATGTTCCGCCGCCTCGGGTAGTCTCTACCTTGGGTGACGCAGGAGCAAAAGTGTCTTCTCCCCGTTTGTCTGCTGTGTCTTCTGTCGATGATCCTGAGGTTCGCGAGATGCGCGTTGGCCTAATGCAGGTGATCGCTGGTGCTGGTGTTTCTGGCTATCAGCGTTTGTCTGCCTTGATGCGAGCCATGAAGAGTCTGCCTGAGGCACAGCGTCTGCAGGCAGCTGTCGAAGCCATTGCTGAGGAAGGTATCACTACCGCTCAGCTTTTGGCTGAAATTCAGACTGCTGAAGAGACTCTGGGTGATTACTCCACCTCTTTCAAGACCAAGGCCGAACGCAAGCTTGCCGATCGCATCGCTGCTTTCAAGGAAGAGAGCGAAGGGTTGGATGCTTTGCTGGAAGACAAGGATCGGAAGCTGAAAGAGTTGAAGGATGAAATTGCCCAACTGGAAGCACAAAGGGACGAAATTGCTGGATCTATCGATCAGGAAAAGTCCAATAGTGGTTCCGTGCAAGGGAAGTTTGACGCGGCTCTCGGGGGTTTGCTCAGTGAGATGCGTCGGATGAAGGATCGTCTCTCTGCTGCCAGAGGAGGTTAGACCATGGAAGCGACCGGAACAGGTTCCGCATTCAAGAATTTTTGGACGACAAACGAAGGCAGGTGGGGCAAGATCGGTCTTGTTCTTTTGGCTGGTGGTAGTCTTTTTGCTGCCTATGTCAAACTCCTGCCTTTCTTGTCCAAGGTCATCTGGGATTCGGTCCATCTTGCTATTGGTGCTGCTATCATCG
>JAPLWR010000098.1:0-948 GCA_026396495.1 Candidatus Magasanikiibacteriota bacterium
AAGATGCCGGTTATTTTGGCGGTTGGAGATTAAAAAAGGAAGGAAGGACCTCGGGTAGTTACTCAGTTGTTTTTGAAGATACTAAGGGGCAAATGGATGAAGATAAGGTTATTACAGCTGATAGTTTTGAAGATTTATTAGAATTTATTAGATTACAAGTGCCAAAAATGTTACAATAAATTTATATGCAAGATAAATTGCAACAATTAAAAAAGCAAGCTCTTTCGGCTTTAGAAGGGGTGAAAAACAAACTCCAGTTAGAAGAATGGGAGAATAAGTTTTTAGGTAGAAAAAGTGGGGAATTGACTGATTTAATGAAGGGGTTAAAAGATTTGTCAGATGATGTTAAAAGAGTAGTAGGGCAAGTAGCTAATGAAGTAAAGCAGGCGCTAGAACAAGCTGTGACTGCTAAGCGTCAAGAATTAGCATTGGCTGATTTTAAAAATAGCGTGGAGCAAGAAAAGGTAGATATTTCTCAGCCCTCTTTAATAGAAAGTAATCTGGGACATTTTCATCCTAATACTATTGTACAAAAAAAATTAGAAGAACTTTTTTCTTCCATGGGTTTTTTAATTTTGGATGGCCCAGACTTAGAAAGTGATTATTATAATTTTGAAGCTTTAAATGTCCCAGCCTCACACCCTGCCAGGGATATGCAAGATACTTTTTATATTAAAGATCATAGTAATTGGGTGTTGCGTACCCACACCTCTCCTGTGCAGGTGAGGGCTTTGCAAAAATATGGGGCACCTTTGCGTGCGGTAGTGCCAGGACGTTGTTTTAGAAATGAATCTACTGATGCGGCTCACGAACATACTTTTTATCAACTTGAAGGTTTGGTGGTAGATAAAAATATTTCCATTAGTAATTTAATTGGCGTGATGAAAGAATTATTAAAAGGTGTACTAGGACGGGAGGTGGAAGTTCGTTTACGTCCTGGGTTTTTTC
>JAPLWR010000098.1:1006-4098 GCA_026396495.1 Candidatus Magasanikiibacteriota bacterium
TTTTTTCCTTTTGTGGAACCAGGTTTTGAATTAGATATGAAGTGTTTGGTTTGTGGTGGGATTGGTTGTGGCGCTTGTAAGCATAGCGGTTGGATAGAAACATTGCCTTGCGGTTTGATACATCCCAAAGTTTTAGAAGCTGGAGGTTTAAATCCTAAAGAATGGAGTGGCTTTGCTTTTGGTTTGGGTATGACACGATTAGTAATGCAAAATTACGGTATTGAAGATATCAGACATTTGCAAGGTGGGGATTTAAGATTCCTAAAACAATTTTAATATGTTTGTTTCATTAAATTGGTTAAAAAATTACGTCACTCTGCCCACTGGCACAACTCCTCAAGAAGTAGCTTTAAAATTGACTATGAGCACGGTAGAAGTAGATGGAGTGGAAGAACAAGGAAAAAACTTGGAGGGTATTGTGGTGGGAAAAATTCTAGAAGTTGCGGGTCATCCCAACGCCGATAAATTAAAAGTTTGTCAGGTGGATTTGGGAGATAAAAAAGTACAAATTGTTTGTGGAGGTTCTAATGTCCAAAAAAATATGTTAGTGGCTGTAGCCCAAATTGGCGCCAAAGTTCACTGGCATGGTGAGGGGGAACTAGTAGAAATGAAACCTATCGCTATTAGAGGGGTTGATTCAGCTGGTATGATCTGTGCCGCAACAGAGATTGGTTTAGGTAATCGTTTTCCTACTAAAGAAGAAAAGGAAATTTTAGATTTAAGTTCTGTCCATAGACTAAAAGCCGGGATGCCTTTGACTAAGGCCTTGGGGTTAGACGATGTGATTATTGAAATTGATAATAAATCCATGACTAATCGTCCAGATTTGTGGGGTCATTATGGTTTGGGTAGGGAATTAGCCGCTATTTATAGTAAAAAATTACATAAATATTCGCCACCAGAAATTAAACCTGGTAAAGAAAAGAAAATTACAGTAGAAGTAGAAGATGTAAAGCTGTGTCCACGGTATATGGCTGTGGAAGTTGGTAATGTAAAAGTTGGTCCATCACCTGTGTGGTTACAAGAAAAACTTTTAGCAGTTGGGTTGCATCCTATTAATAATATTGTTGATATCACTAATTATGTCATGTTAGATTTGGGTCAACCAATGCACGCCTTTGATTCTAAATTGTTTAAAGCCGAGAAAATTTTAGTGCGTCGGGCTAAAGATGGAGAAGAATTTATTACTTTAGATGAACAAAAACATTTATTAGATTCTTCCATGCTAGTTATTGCTGATAATGATAAAGTCGTAGCGTTGGCTGGAGTAATGGGAGGATTAGACAGCGGTATTACTGATGAAACTACTAAGATTGTTTTTGAATCAGCTAATTTTGAAGCCGTTACTACTCGTCGTTCATCTATAAAATTAGGTTTGCGTACAGATTCTTCCGCTAGATTTGAAAAAAGCTTAGATCCTAATTTGTGTGATGTGGCTTTAAAAAGAGCTGTTGAATTAACTTTGGAGTGTTGTCCGGAAGCTGTGGTGACTAGCAATGTGGCAGATGAATCACATTTTCATTTACAACAAGGTCCCTTAGAAACCACCTTTACTTTTTTGAATAAAAAAATTGGCATGGAGGTGGAGAAGAAACAGATAGTGGGGGTTTTAGAACGTTTAGGTTTTACAGTCAAAACTAATAGCGACACCCTTTCTGTGGGGGTTACTAATTGGAGAGCCACTAAAGACATAACTATTCCTGAGGATGTAGTAGAAGAAGTATCTCGTATTTATGGTTATGACAACATTAAAACTACTTTGCCAGTATTTCCGATTGTGCCACCAGAAAAAAATACTTTACGAGCTTTAGAAAATAAAGCGCGTGATTTGTTAGTAACAAATCAAGGTTATACAGAAGTTTATAATTATTCTTTTGTTAGTTCCGAGCAAATACAAAATTTGGGTGACAATGTGGCCACGTATGTGGAATTAGGCAATACTTTGTCTAAAGAAAAACCTTTTTTAAGAAGACAGATGATAACTAATTTGTTAGAAAATGTCGAGCACAATTTAGAGTACTCTAATCAGTTGAGAATATTGGAAATTGGTAAAACTTTTTTACCAGATAAACCAGGCGTCAGATCTGGAGAACAAAGCGATGAGCTGTTACCCAGACAGGATTCTATTTTAACTGCGGTTTTTGTGGATAAGAAAAATAGTGTTCCTTTTTGGCAGGCACGACTGGCTGCCGAAGTAATTCTGCCAGATTTGGGCTATGCTTGGGAGGCTATCAATTTACCCCAGTTATATAATTGGCAACACCCTACAAGAAGCGCTGGTATTCAAGTGCAAAATGTTTTAGTGGGACAAATTTATGAAATTCATCCCTTGGTTGCTAGTAATTTTGGAATAGAAGAAAAAGTAGGAGTTTTGGAAATTAATCTTACCAAGCTAAATGAATTAGTTACTCCCGCAGTTGTTTACGAACCAGTGGCCGTTTATCCGGAAATTGTGCGTGATTTGGCTATAATTTTATCTAAAGAAATTACCCACGCGGAAGTTTCTAAAAATATTTTAGAAACAGATCCTCTATTAAAACAAGTGGAATTGTTTGATGTTTACGAAGGCGAAAATATAGCTTCTGGTTTTAAGAGTATGGCTTATCATTTGACCTTGGCTAATAAGGAAAGAACCCTAACTACAGCTGAAGCTGATATTGTTCAAGAAAAGGTAGTTAGTGTTTTAAAAAATAAGTTTAAAGCGGAAGTAAGGCACTAGTTTGGGGGTAGAGAAGGTTTTGTGGTATAATATACTTTGATAAATTTAAAAAATTTTAAAATTATGTTAGAAAATAGCAAAGATCTTTTATACATTGTTTTGTCTTTCTGTATTTTGTGGCTGACAGTATTTTTATGTTGGCTTATTTATTACATGGTTTCCATTTTACGTGGCGCCAGTAATATGGTGGATGAATTACGTGAAAGATTTCGTGGTATAGAAGAAGCTATTCGTGGTATGCGCGACAAAATGGAACACGCCACAGCTAGTTTTGCTTTTGTTTCTGAAGGTATTATAAAATTGATTCAATATTTTGTTAGTAAGAAAAAAAGTGTAGAAGATGAAATAGGGGAGATAGAAGAAAAAAAGAAAA
>JAPLWR010000045.1:0-5775 GCA_026396495.1 Candidatus Magasanikiibacteriota bacterium
GCCGACAGCTTCGGCCAAGAAAGCCAACCGCAGCTGAGATGAAGGCAGGTAATATTCCCTGCTAGCCAAAGAGGCAACAAACCCCAACACAACAAAGACAACGGAAAAGGCAAGGATCAAAGTCATGGACCAGTTGTAAGAGAACGAGCCCATGGCCGAATAAAGCATCAGGGCGGCAAAAGTGGCAACAACAGAAACAAGGGCAGAGGCCCAATAAGCCACTGACATTTCACAAAAGATAAAGATAAGAAAGGCCACAAAGATAAATACCCCGGTCACCATAACCGAGATGCCCTTATCCTTTTCTGGCCCAATCCACTGCAGGCCAAAAAGAACCAGCAAAGTAAGGACCAATACAGCTACTTCAGGAACCAGAATCTCGAGCCACCTTTTAAGCATTGCCAAACCTCCGTTGCTTTATAAAGAACCCCTACCGGAATTATCTTTCCCGGCTATTCTAACACTTAATTTCTAACATAATTTATTTAATTAGTCAACCTATATGTACGAAGCAAAAAACTTGGACCCACTCCTAGGAACACCGGGATTAAGTGATGAATTATTAAAAAATCATTTTACTCTTTACCAAGGTTACGTCACTAACACCAATAAAGTTTCAGATACCCTGGCTCTTATGGTTACCGAGGGAAAAGCTGGCACACCAGAATACAATGAATTAAAGCGTCGCTTTGGTTGGGAGTATAATGGTATGCGGTTACATGAATTATATTTTGATAATCTAAAAAATGGTGGAGCGACTCTTAACCCAGAATCTCTCTTAATGACGAAAATTGGGGACGAATTTGGCAGTTTAGAAAATTGGGAAAAAGATTTTAGATCTACTGGAACAATCCGTGGCATTGGTTGGGTAGTTTTATATTATGATCCAACAGATGAAAGACTTTTCAATTGCTGGGTTGACGAACACAACATTGGGCACCTAACTGGCGCCAATCCCATACTGGTTATGGACGTATTTGAACATGCTTTTATGTTGGATTACGGCCTTAAACGTGCTGATTACATTGAAACATTCTTTAAAAATATTGATTGGGAAAGAGCAATCGCCAGAATGGGATAAAAATACCCTCTAAAAAGCCCATGTGCTATTGACCAATTTCTTTTATTGCTTTATAATAACAGCATAAATTAGCCGATACTAAAGGCAAGACCCACGTCCTATGGACAAAAAAACTCTCAAAACATTTGAGGACATCTTATTAAAAGAACAACAAAGATTGGAAAGCGAACTAGCTAAGTTTACTAACCGCAATATTCACAACGCAGAAGATTTTAATGCTAAATTTCCTAACTATGGAGATTCTGAAGAAGAAAATATTCAGGAAGTCTCTACCTACTCTGACTATTTAGCTTTAGAACAAACAGTGGAAAAAGATTTTAGATCTACTGGAACAATGGTACCTACGGCACCTGTAAATACTGTCAAAAACCTATTGATGAGAAACGTTTATTAGCCAGACCATCTTCCACCTCTTGTGTCTCTTGCAAAAAACTTCTGACTCAGGAAGTATAAAATAAAAAAACTTCGGCACTGGCCGGAGTTTTTTGATATAATAGATCTATGAGAAAACATTTTTATTTTTTAACGCTGTTTGTTTTTGATATCATTTTAAAACAAATCGCCTTGCAATCTTCTAGCGATTTTTTTCTGATACCTAAACTTCTGGCTTTTAGATTTTTTAAAAATCCTACCTTGGCTTTTAGTATCTCTTTCCCCCAATCAATTATAGTTGTTTTTTCTGTTTTAATTCTGGTGGGACTGATAATTTTTACTTACAAAAAACCACAATACTTTTTTCCAGCTAGTTTAATTTTCTTAGGTGCTCTTAGCAATCTAGCAGATAGAATCTGGCATGGCTTTGTAATTGATTATTTTTTTCTTTATCCCATATCCTATTTCAACCTGGCTGATTTATTGATCTTCACCGGCATCATCTTACTCATTATTAAATTGTCTCGACAAAAATAAAAATCTCAAGGGGGTATGCTTTCACGCGTTAGATCCGTGGCTTTAATTGGATTAAAATGTTCTTTGATAGAAGTGGAAACCGATATTTCTAGCGGCTTTCCGTCTTTTAATATTGTAGGATTACCAGACACTTCTGTGCAGGAAGCCAGAGAACGCATCCGCGCCGCCATCAGAAATTCCGGCTTAACCTTTCCTGCTACCCAACGCATTACCATTAATCTAGCTCCAGCTGACATTCCTAAAGAAGGACCTAGTTATGATTTGCCCATGGCTGTTTCTATTATCATGGGATTATCTGGCAAAGATTTTAATTTTAAAGAATCTGTTTTTATTGGCGAGGTAGCCCTAGACGGAACATTACGAAAAGTTAATGGAATTTTGCCTATCGCCATTTTTATGAAAGAAACGGGTATAAAAACTTTATTCTTGCCTGAAGAAAACTCTGTCGAGGCTAGTCTAATAGAAGGTTTGGAAATAATCGCTGTTAATAATTTACAACAATTGATTAAACATCTTCTAAATGAAGTTTTGATTGAGCCTCTTAGTGGGAAAAATTTTACCCAGTCCACTACTATCCCCACTTGGCCTGGCCTGGACATGGCCAATATCAAGGGACAAAATTTTACCAAACGGGCCTTAGAAATTGCGGCGGCGGGTGGACATAATATCTTATTATCCGGCCCACCTGGATCTGGTAAAACTTTATTGGCTAAAACCCTTATTACAATCTTACCTAAAATGGATTTGGCCGAAGCCCTAGAAGCCACTAAAATTTATTCTGTGGCTGGGTTATTAACTCCAGAAAGACCTTTAATTACTACCAGGCCGTTTAGAAATCCCCACCACACTGCCTCGGGCGTGTCTTTAGTGGGTGGTGGCAAAAACCCCAGACCAGGAGAAATAACCTTGGCTCACCGTGGTGTTTTATTTTTAGATGAATTTCCAGAATTCTCTCGCCAAGTTTTAGAAAATCTGCGCCAACCCTTAGAAGAGGGATCCATTACAGTAGCTAGAGCCAGTGGTACTAGTACCTTCCCTGCTAGATTTATGTTAGTGGCCGCGCAAAATCCCTGCCCCTGCGGATATTTTGGCGATACAGAAAAAGTTTGCTCCTGCACACCCATGCAAATTCATAAATACCAGAAAAAAATTTCTGGGCCATTGCTAGATAGAATAGATTTGCATGTTGAAGTACCCAGATTAAAATTTTCTGAATTAGAAAATTCCACCCTAGCTGAGAATTCCCAAACCATAAGAAGCCGCGTGGAAAATGCCAGAGCGTTACAATTACAGAGATTAATCAATACAAAAATATTCACTAACGCGGAAATGAATAATGAAGAGATGCAAAATTTTTGTGAGCTGGGCGAAGAAGAAAAAAACCTCTTGCGCCTAGCTGTAAGTAATTGGCATTTATCTCCCAGAGCCTATTACAGAATAATAAAAGTGTCACGCACAATTGCTGATTTAGAAAATTCCCTACTCATCACAACCTCTCATATAGCTGAAGCCTTACAATACAGAGCCAAAACAGAAAACTAAAAACCGCCCCACTAAAGGGCGGCTTTTAAATCTTCATAAAACTTTATAAAATCTCTCCTAATATTCCTTTTTCTTTCTAAAGCCAAATTAAGAAAACCCTCTACATCTAAACCTTTCCGTTTATCTTCGGGACTATTAACCACCCCAAACCTCAGATTAGCGTAAGGTAATAAAGCTTTTCTATAATCTTCATCACTAATATGTTCTACTATCTCTATTTTTTCTGCTACAGCCACCCACAAATCTTTTAAAGATAGTTTTCCCTGTCCTTTAGCTATTATTGGCAAGACAATATTATAAATTGGCATATAACTTATATTGTCAAAACCATTGTTTGGACCATTAGGGTTATAAGTGGCAGAAAGTTGCTCATCGGAATTACCAATATATTTAAAAGCCTGAGCTTTATCAATACAGACAAAACCACCTGTAGCCCTTCTTAAAAAATGACCCAGATGAGAATCATGGTTAGACACTAACCAATCTAGCACCTGTTCTGAAGCAATCTGTTTTAATTCTTGCTCACTGAGACGAGCCACTAAATCAGCTGGTTGCCAACGTGACTCTCTTAAGTCATCCCACAGCGAACCAATAGTATCTTCCCAACCCACAAAAATAGTTAAATCTCCATGAAGGGCCCCTGCTTTAGCCTCCATTGTGGTTGATAACCCCAACTTGGTTGATAACCCAGAAACAAATTCATCGGCTAAAACCCGATGCCTACGTTCTAGGGGATAATCTTTAGCTAGCCACACTCGAGCATCTTGATCTATAAATTTTACGTGGCGAGTACCATCAGGGTTACCTGCCTCAATACCAACCCGATCCTGTATCTCTGTCATATTAGCTGTGAAATCATCAGCTGACCCAACAATTTCTTCTTGAGTTAATCTGGTAAGATCTGCTTTACTGGCTAATAATAAAAGATGATGCATTTTATTGAAATTCACAATAGCATCGTGGCTACCGTTTGAAGGAGACCAAGAAGTGTCCGCTCCTGGTATTCCAATACCTCTATCTGATGATAAATATTTACTCATATCTTTTTTATTAGGCCTCAATTTTTTGTAACTCAGTAAAAACTACTTTTGTTCTATAAGGATCGTAATTAGAAATCTCCGTCCAATCAATTGGTGTGACAGTATCAATTCTACCTGTTTCTAAATTAATTTTCACCATCAAATCTTCTATTTTCCATTCCTTATCAATCTTAGCATTATGACGAAATAACTCAGCTAACTTTTTATTTTCTAGAGCCACCATAGACATAATCCCTTTTATTTCGAAAGAAGAAAAACGACCCGTTTCTTTCAGTTGCCGTTCTAACTGACCACCAGGGATACCCTCAACTTTTTTCATTACTAAATAGTTTTTTTCACCTGATTCTTTTCCTGCTAAAAATCCAACAGGTTCAGCGGTAGGTAGACCTCTCTGTCTAGCTATATTTAAAAATACAAATTCGCCATGAGCATCCTTACCTGCTTGATAAGACGGAATTGTTTTTACAACCACCTCTGTCCCATCTAACAATCGCAAAGAAAAAATTTCTGAATCATTTTCTGTAGTTTGCGTTTTTTCTCTTTCCAATATTTGACCGTGAAGATTTAGAAAACTTTCTGGATCAGATATAAATTCTTTAGGTAAGGCAGCTTCATAACCTTTGTTCACCACTGCGGTACGCTTTTCAAAATCCAAACTAACAGTTTTAGCTTGATTGGTATTAGATGCCTCCTTGACCATATAATGTCTGGCAATAGCCTGCTTGATCATAGAGAACAAAAATTGGTCCTTTGGTGTACCTGGTTCAGCAATATGACGTATTTTGCCTGTTTTAGTATCTCTAATAAGCCCAACAGCAGTATTCTCAGTTTTAGGATTTTCTTCTATATATTCAACAGCATTATCGTCATTTCCTTCCACACCTCTAAGCCTGCGATTAGTTTTTCTAGCAGATAATAACCTGATACGTTTTTCTATTTCATCTCTGGAAAAACCCATAATTTGCATGATCTGTTCGGGAATAGACCCAGAGTAGCCTGTATCATAAAAAATAGGATCAGCATCGGGACCAACACGTTCTTGTTCTAGATAAGCTTTTTTAACATCATAGGTTACATAATCTCTAAAATAACTTGGATAGACTAAATACGTCGGGTTAATAGCCACGCTAGCTTTCCTTTTTGCTAATCTTTCATCCACCACCTTTTTTTCTCTAACATAACGCATAGCATCTTGCGCGCGAC
>JAPLWR010000045.1:5780-6276 GCA_026396495.1 Candidatus Magasanikiibacteriota bacterium
ATAAACGCATAAATACCATCTCTGCCTAAGTAGACTTCCCTAGGAGTGCGTCCAGCTACGCGTAAATTATCAAATTCATCATAAAGAATATCATACAAAGGAATATCTACCCGATAAGCACCTAGATATTTTTCAAAACCCTCACTTAAAATGTCCCCAATTTCTTCTGCGGTATTAATAATCGCACCATTAATCTGACTCCTGTCACCTTCTGCCCGCTGTGCTATGAGTCTGCTAATAAAACCCCTAATGTTGGGAAGTAAATTATTCATTTTCACAGCTCCATTGGCTCCATTACTAACTAAGGCCTTCTTGTCTGCTTCTGGTACATTGGTAGCCTCTAAAAAACGGCTAATAAAACTCTCATGGGCAGAATTAATTGCCTCTCTAATTTCTATTAGCTTTCTATTTGCCTCTGGACTAAGCACTAATTCTACTTTACGCTCTGGTTCTGCTTCTAATTCTTCATCCATATCTTGTTGCCATTCTCTCAATT
>JAPLWR010000084.1:0-2545 GCA_026396495.1 Candidatus Magasanikiibacteriota bacterium
AAATCTTTTTATAGTATTTCTGGAATTTATACAGATAGCGATGGAAATATTTATCTTTCTTCTATGCCTACAGAATCAAATACAATTAACTCTTCAATTTTTAAATTCAGTTCCTCAGAATTATTATTTCATCAAGTTACAGGTGTTGGAAATTTTTATGATATTTCTGGATTTAATCAAAGTCTTTATCTTACTGGAAAAAGTGCAAGTAAGTTGTTATTTGCAGTTTATAACTCTAGTGGAAGTTGGGTTAGTAATAAGACTTTAAACTCAACTAATTCTTTTGCAAATTCAGTAAAGGCTAAAAATGCTCGATGATGTTTATAAACATTTTGTAAGACCAAAAATAATTCAACCTTTATTCATGACAGATCATCCAGTAGAGCTATCTCCTTTAGCAAAAAGAAAGGAGGATAACCCAGATTATGTTGAAAGAATGCAGTTATTATTAGCTGGTGGTTTTGAGTTGTGTAATGCTTTTTCCGAGCTTAATGATCCAATTGATCAGGAAGAAAGATTAAGGGAACAAGAACATTTACTTGAAACAGGGGATGAAGAAGCCCAAAGATATGATGAGGATTTTATTTGCGCTTTAAAACATGGTATGCCGCCAACCGCTGGTCTAGGTATGGGCATTGATCGGTTAGTCACTTTATTAACTGATTCGCATAATTTAAAAGAGGCTATTTTGTTTCCCACTCTCAAACCAGAAAAGTAGTATGAAAAAAGTAATGCTTTTTGGTACTTTTGATATTTTACACAAAGGGCATCAGAATTTTTTTCAGCAAGCTAGACAATATGGTGATTTGCTAATAGTTTGTTTGGGAAGGGATCTTAATGTTTTGGGGATCAAGGGCCGCTTACCATTGTTTAATGAAAAAGAAAGGTTGTCTAATCTTAAAAAGACAAAATGGGTGAAAAAGGTTGTTTTGGGAGATAAAAAAGATTTTTTAAAACCCATTCTGCAGTATAAGCCTCAAGTGATTTGTTTAGGTTATGATCAAAAAACATCTACTAAGGAATTGAAAAAAAAACTACAAATTCATAACTTAACAATTAAAATAGTTAGATTAAAAAGTTTTAAACCACATTTATATAAATCCTCAATTTTACGTAAAAAATATGTTGGATATTAAATTTATCAGAGAAAACCCAGAGTTAGTAAAAGAAAATAATCGTCATAAGCGCGCGGAGGTTGATATAGATCAATTATTAAAATTGGATGAGGAGAGAAAAACTATTCAACCAGAATTGGAAGGATTACGTAATGAGCGTAACAAAATTTCTAAAACTAAACCTGACGAGATGGAAATAGCAGAAATGCGTAAAATAGGGGAGAAGATCAAGTATTTAGAAGTAAAATTTAAAGAATTAGAAGATGGTATTACTGAAATGATGTATAAGATTCCTAATATTGTTCACCCCTCAACTCCTGTTGGTCCCGATGAAAGTGGCAATCAAGTGTTGAGAAAAGTAGGCGAAATACCTAAATTTTCCTTTCAACCTAAAGAACATTGGGAATTGGGAAAAGAAAAAGATTTAATAGATAATGAAAGAGCCGCAGAAATTGCTGGGGCTAGATTTACTTATTTAAAAGGGAAGTTGGCTGTTTTGCAGTTTGCTCTTATTAGCCACGCCATATCAATTTTAACTGATGAAAAATATCTAGCTAAAATAATTAAAGATAATAATTTAAATGTTTTACCTACTCCATTTATTCCTATTATTCCACCAGTAATGATAAAGCCGGAAGTTTTTCAAAGGATGGCTAGATTAGAACCAAAAGAAGAAAGATACTATATTCCTTCGGATGATGTTTATTTAATTGGCAGTGCTGAACATACGTTAGGGCCAATTCACATGGATGAAACTTTAGACGAAAAGACAATACCTTTGCGCTACATGGGCGTTTCTTTGGCTTTTAGAAGAGAAGCTGGTTCTTATGGAAAAGATACTAAAGGAATTCTTCGTGTTCATCAGTTTGATAAGATAGAAATGGAATCATTTTCTTTACCGGAAAATTCTGTTGAAGAACAAAATTTTTTCGTAGCTGTTCAAGAAGAATTAATGAAAACACTTAAATTACCTTATCAGATAGTTCAAATTTGTACTGGTGATATGGGAGGACCAGATGCTAGGCAAATAGATTTAGAAACTTGGATGCCAGGACAAAACAAATATCGTGAAACTCATACCTCTGATTTAATGACCGATTATCAATCTAGACGATTAAAAACTAAGATTAGACGAAAGGACGGGTCATTAGAGTTGGCTCATATGAATGATGCTACTGCTTTTGCCATTGGTCGCACTTTAATTGCTATTATGGAAAACTATCAGCAAGAAGATGGAACTATTTTAGTTCCTGAGGTTTTACGTAAATACGTTGGTTTTGAAAAATTTTAGCTTATGATTCGTCGCAATGGAAGTTCTTTTTTTTCTAACAAAAAAAAGTCTAAAAAAAGAGACTTCCTTACAAAAAGATTTAAAAATCCTTATTTTCTTAAAGATAGGATGCCGAAACGTACAAGAGCGCCTAGATTTA
>JAPLWR010000084.1:2550-3553 GCA_026396495.1 Candidatus Magasanikiibacteriota bacterium
GAGCGCCTAGATTTAAAATTGGTCTAGGCATTGTATGTTTATTAGGGATTGTGGGTGTTTTTTTATTTCATCCTTATTTTTTGATTAAAAATATCAGTATCACGGGAAACCAAACTATCGCGGGAGATGAGATACTCAATAAAGTTAATCAAGTAGTGTCAAAAAAAAGGTTTTGGTTTTTAGATGGTAAAAATATTTTTTTTGTTAATACTAATCAAATTAAAAAAGATTTGGAAGACAAATTTGTTTTTGAAAATTTGAAAATTTCTACAAGCTTGCCTCAATCTTTAAATGTAGAAGTACAAGAAAAAGAAGCCAAAATGATTTTGTTTACTTATTTTGGTTCATCAACTAGCACCTACAATTACTTTTTTTTAGACGAAACAGGAAAAATAATAAGACAAAGTGATGAGAAAGAGTTTGGGCTGAGTACTCTACCTAAAGTTTTAATTGAAAAAAATGATATGGAATTGAAATTAAATGAGCAAGTTTTGGTTCCTGCTAATTATGAATTTATAAAATTTCTAGAAGAAAAAATAAACAATAAAAATAATATTTTTATTGATCATTATAGCCTAACCACCAGAACTGAGAAAACCCTGAATATTCAAACAGGGGAGGGGTGGAAGATAGTAGTGGACAGACAAAATGATTGGAACAAACAAATTCAAGTCTTAGAAACTATTTTAAAAGATAAAATTAAAGATCGTAAAAATTTAAAATATATTGATGTAAGGTTTGAAAATAGATCTTATTTTCAATAGCCAATTTTTATAGTCAGACC
The DNA here is from genome assembly GCA_026396495.1 of Candidatus Magasanikiibacteriota bacterium. GTDB lineage: Bacteria > Patescibacteriota > Patescibacteriia > Magasanikbacterales > UBA10003 > GWC2-40-17. Next base: position 3,335 of record JAPLWR010000084.1, read on the forward strand.
CTAGAGGGGATAATCAAAGCTCCCTTCTTTTGTGCCTATGGTGTGTCGCACAATATACCTTATGCGACGCTACATAAACAGATAAGGCTTGGGGGTGTATTTAAGCTCAAGTTACTTAATTGTTTTTCTAGTGCCTTAATTCACCTAACATAATGGCAAATATTTAATTACTAAGTTGTATCCTACTACCTCTTTTTGTTATGCAAATACCCTCTTTTG
>JAPLWR010000084.1:3561-8166 GCA_026396495.1 Candidatus Magasanikiibacteriota bacterium
ATACCCTCTTTTGTATCTTTCTTTTGCCAAGACTCATAACTTTGTCATTTAAAGGCCTTTTTTGATGATTTAGATGGTATGTAGATATCAACTATTTATAAATATTTAAAAACTTTGTAAACAAATTTTTTTATATTTTATAAATGGGTCCCAGTAAGGCTTAAAATAAAATCAATATTAAAATACTAAAAAACAGGGATTAATTCCCTGTCTAGCTTACTTGCCACATAGTTTACTCATTATTTTAGCTCTTTTCTCCTCTACTAATTTTTATCTTTTACTACTAGTGTCGCAAAATATATTAAGATATAAAAATTATTTTAAATAATCCATTGGATCATTAGGTATACCATTAACCCTAACTTCAAAGTGTAAATGAGGACCGGTAGAAAAACCAGCACCAGGAGTACCAGGCATGCCGCCACTATAACCAATCACATCACCTCTTTTAACAAACTCCCCTTCTTTGGTGTTAAAACGAGATAAATGGGCATAGAGTGTAGCAATTCCGTCATTATGAATGATCATTATATTGTTGCCATAAGAACTGTTAGTTCTCACCCAGGCCACATAACCAGAAGCCGCCGCTTTTAAAGGCGTTCCTACCTTCAAAGGCAAATCAAGACCAGAGTGTTCAAATAAATAGCGAAAGGGATATGTCGGGTCTCTAAAGTAGGTAGAAATGCCTTTAACTGGTTCTGCTGGCCAAGACAAAACTGAGGCCAAAGTATCTAATTTTTCATCTTTAGTTAATTCTTTTTGGACTTTTCTTTGTAAGGCCGAAATCTCTTGATCAAAAGAAGTCTGTTCTTGTCTTAATTGGGACAAAAGTGAACGAAATTTATTTTCTGATTGTTTAGTTTGGGCCAATAAATAAGCTTTAGCATCTTTTTGTTCTGCTAAAGAAGCTTGATAATCTGTTAGTTCTTTCTTTAAAATAACTAACTTATCTTTTTTAGTTTGCGCTATATTTTCTTTCGTTTCTAAATCTTGTTTTTCTTCTTTTAAAGTTTTTAGGGCTTGGTTAATTTGGCCATTCAAATTTTCTAGATATTTTGTTTGATTAAAAAATTCCGAAAAAGAAGGATTGGATAAGATAACATTTAAATAATCCTTTTGATCATTAATATTAATTAAACGCAATAAATTATTTAAATAATCCTTCTGTTTACTAATACGTATTTTTTTATCCTCAATAATCTTACCTAAAGAAGCAATCTCTAGATCTAAAGATTCTATTTGAGTCTCTGTTAAACGAACATCCAGCTCTATTTTAGAGATCTTACTTTTCAGGATTGCCAGTTGGTTATTTAAGGTTAGGGCCTCATTTTGTTTAACTTCAATATCTTTTTTATAAATACTGATTTGTTCCTCCATTTTTTTGATAGCCTCTTGTTTATCTATAATTTGTTGATTAAGGTCATCCAAAACACTAGCCCAAGTAGTTTGGCTAGACAATAAAAATAAAGATAAAACAATGATTACTTTACCAATCCTCCCCATACTAATTTAACTAAGAAAGAGATTTAATAGCGGACTGAATTCTTTGGAGTGTTTCTTCTTTGCCTAAAACCCAGGTTAATTGAAAAGGTCCTGGTGATCTTTCCAGATGGGATAAGGCCACACGTAAGGGCCACAAGGTTGGGCCGTTTTCTAATTTTTCTTCTTCAATTAATTTTAATGTGTTCTCCTCTACCCCTTTTTCAGTCCACCTCTCAGTATAAGTGTCGTAAAATTTTAAGAGTCTTTCCAGTCTAATCTTAGTTATTTCTTTATCACTTTTTTTCCAAACCAATAAATCAGGGTTTAAATCTGGTTGTTGAAAAAAGAAGCCAGTTAAATCTACTATTTCTGATAATTTTTTAAGTCTTTCTTGTGTAACAGTTATTATTTTAGTTATTTTTTCTTGTTCTTCTTTGGATGTGGTTTTGCCAACTAATCCCCCTTCTACTAAATATGGTAGACATTTAGCGGTTAAATTAGCAACAGACATTTTTTTAATATACTGACTATTCATCCATTCTAGCTTGGTAATATCAAAAACCGCACCGGCCTTTTGAATTTTATTAATGTCAAAAGCTTGAACTAATTCATCTAAACTAAAAATTTCTTGCTCTGTACCAGGGTTCCAACCAAGTAAAGCTACAAAATTAATCAAGGCTTCTGGCAAAAAACCCTTTTTAAGATAGTCTTCTACTGCTACGTCTCCTTGGCGCTTGGAGAGTTTGGATTTATCTGGGTTTAATATCAAGGGTAAATGGGCATATTGAGGATTGTCCCAACCAAAAGCTTCATATAAAATAACGTGTTTTGGTGTAGACGATAACCATTCTTCCCCTCTAATAATATGAGTTATTTGCATTAAATGGTCATCTACAACCACTGCTAAATGATAGGTGGGAAAACCATCAGATTTAATCAAGACCTGGTCATCAATTAATTTATTTTCAAATTCTACTTCGTTTCGGACCAAGTCTGAAAATTTGGTCGTTCCTTCTTTGGGCACAGCTAGTCTAATTACATAAGGAAGTTTTTTTTCTAAATTTTTTGATATTGTTTCCTTATCTAAGTTCCTACAAAAACCATCATATTTTGTTGGCTCATGATTTACTTCTTGAATTCGGCGAACTTCGTCTAATCTTTCTGAAGAGCAAAAACAATAGTAGGCTTTTTCTTTTTTTATTAGTTCCAAGGCGTATTTTTTATAAATATCTAGTCTGTTGGATTGAATGTAAGGCCCAAACTCACCTTTTTCTATTATTTTTCCATTCTCTAAAAAAGGACCTTCATCCCATTTTAAATTAACTTTTTCTAAAACTATCAAAAGATTTTCTAGAGACCCTTCAACAAATCTATTTCTGTCGGTGTCTTCTATGCGCAACACAAATGAGCCCTTTTTTTGTCTAGCTAAAAGGTAATCATAAAGAGCAGTTCGTAAGCTGCCAATATGGACAAATCCGGTTGGACTAGGGGCAAATCTAACTCTAATTTTATTAGTTTTTTCTGACATAAATATGTCTTCAGTATATCTTATTTAGCTTCAATCGGCAATTTATTAAGACAATCATTTAATAGTATCTCCAAGGAAAGACGTCTAAGAGGATGAATTGTGTGCTTAAGTTCTTCCAAACTAACCCATTTGTACTCACAAAGCTCTGCTTTCTCTAATTTAATATCTGATCCATCACCATTGTATTGCAAAAGAAAGATATATTTTTCTGTTCCGCGATATTTTTTAAATCTATATTGTCTAACAGAGTTGGTAGTCCAATTATATATGTGTGGTGTTCTAGATCCACAAATTACAGAAACAGTCATGCCAGTTTCTTCTTTTGTTTCTCTTATAACAGCATTTTCTAAAGATTCACCCTGTTCTGCTCCGCCTTGTGGTGGTTGCCACTGTTCTGTATATAAAGAATAGCAATCATAGGGTTCAGGGGTTCTTCTGGCAATAAAAAATTCACCTGATTTATTAGTTATAAAACCCACCACCCCCCTTCTCAAAGGTCTTTTAAGAATTTTTTTATATTCCCAAACTAAACTTAAAAATGTAAAAGTTGCTTTGAACACTCTTTGTGTTCGATAGATTGGACTGGAAAATAATCGCCATAACCACTCTAAACCAAGAGATCTAACCACCTGAGGCGCCCTAGTGGCGGCTCCAGAAATGTAGTCAAAGGCTCCACCAACGCCCACAGCTACTTTAATGCTAGGTATCTGTGATAGATAAGACATTAACCATTTTTCTTGCTTAATATGACCAAAGGCCACAAATAAAATATCTGGCTTAACTTGGTTTATTTGATCAATTATTTTTTGATTATCCTCTTGATTAAAATTTAGACCAGTCAGAAATTCATTGTGCCAGACTCTTGTTTCGTCATCATTACAAACTACACTAATTCTTAAGCCAGGATTTGTCCCTACAATTTCAATTTTTGGATAGAACTCTAATAATTTTTTAGCAGTTGCGTCTACCACATCTTGATTAGCACCTAAAAGAAAAATACTTTTATTTTCCTCTTGAGCGAGCTGACAAATATCCACCATTAAGTCAGTTCCAGGATAACGAATGAGCGTCTGACCGTATAGGAACCAAGAGGCTAAAACTAAACCAAAACCATCAGCTACATTTAAGTTACTGCGACGGAAGATTTCTTTAAAAAACCAGTCTCTTTCACTGTCTACCAGCATTTCCGGATTGGGAGTGGTAATTAAATTTTGGTGTGTGCTATTCAAAAAATTCTTGATCTGGTTAAGAATTTCGATTTTAGGCAAATTATCTATAGGAACATCTAAAATATCAATCTTCATATATCTATATTTTAACCTAAAAAAAGATTTTTGGCAAAAAAATACCCCACACTAGAGTGCTCGTTAAGAGCTTCTAGGCGGGGCCAGGTTGTTGGTCAGTTGTAGGCAGGGTTGTCACTGGGTCCGGGATCATCGACGGGGGCGAGGTCTGGCTGCCAGGTGACGCGGTTGATGTAGTTGCAGGGGTTGAGGAACCTGAGGCGCCAGGCACTGACGCTCAGCGTCTCCTGGACCTCCTGGCCACCGCAGACCCCCTGCTTCTTGTAGTACTCTCCGACCGCAGAGAGCTGG
>JAPLWR010000084.1:8172-8534 GCA_026396495.1 Candidatus Magasanikiibacteriota bacterium
GTGGAAGGCCCAGAGCATCTTCTGGTTGTCCTTCTTCCAGAGGAGCTGGGCGGTTTCCGCATCGTACAGCCGCTCCTCCCCTCGTACGAAGGATTCCTGATCGACGCAGACCACGTGGACCTGCTGACCAGGAACGCTCTCGTACTTCACGCTCATCCACATGGCCTTCTCGGTGGAGGAGCACTGTGGCGACGGGTACAGGTCGGAGTAGCATTTTCCGTTGATGGCCTGCTCCAGGATCACGCCCGCCAGCCCCAAGGCCAGACCACCAGCCACGTAACCCATCCAATTGCTCGGCTTCTTCATTCCACACCTCCAAAACGAACTTGCCACACCTTAACCCGTGCAGCTTGGGTGTAACA
>JAPLWR010000054.1 GCA_026396495.1 Candidatus Magasanikiibacteriota bacterium
CGGTATTTGAATTAGGGATAAAAGTTCCTGGGGAAGTAAAAAAGTAATATGCGTCAATACGATCCAAAAAAAGTTGAAAAAAAATGGCAGAAAGAATGGGTAAAAAATGGGATTTATAAAACTGGTGAGGACCAATCTAGACCAAAATATTATGTTTTGGATATGTTTCCTTACCCATCAGGAGTTGGACTTCATGTGGGTCATCCCAAAGGTTATATTGCCACAGATGTTATAGCTAGAATGAAAATGATGCAGGGTTTTAATGTCCTTCACCCTATGGGTTGGGATGCTTTTGGATTGCCTGCAGAAAATTATGCAATTAAAAATAAAGTTCACCCTAAAGATGCGGTGGTTAAAAACATTAAAAATTTTAAAAAACAATTAGAGTTGTTAGGTTTTACTTATGATTGGGATAGGGAAGTAGACACTACTGACCCCACTTATTATAAATGGACCCAGTGGGCTTTTTTGGAAATGTTTAAAAAAGGATTGGTACATGAATCTTATGAACCAATTAACTGGTGTCCGGAATGTAAAACCGGTTTAGCTAATGAAGATTTGGAAGGTGGCTTGTGTGAACGTTGTGGTAGCCAGGTGGAAAGAAAACCCATCAGACAATGGGTGATTGAGATTACTAAATACGCGGAAAGATTATTAAAAGATTTAGATAAATTGCCAGAGTGGGAAGATTCTATTAAAGAAATGCAAAAAAATTGGATTGGAAAAAGTGAGGGAGCTTTGGTGAAGTTTAAATTAAAAGGAGAGGGCGTTACAGAAAATTTAGAAGTATTTACCACTCGTCCTGATACTTTATTTGGCGCTACTTATGTTGTGGTAGCACCAGAACATCCCTTACTTCATAGTTTAGAGGGGGTAATTAAGAATTTGGTTGAAGTTAAAGAGTATGTGTTACTGTCTAAAAATAAAAGTGATTTAGAAAGAACTGATTTAGCTAAAGATAAAACCGGCATTAAGTTGGAGGGGGTAATGGCTATTAATCCTGTAAATAATGAGGAATTACCAGTCTATGTAGCTGATTATGTTTTAATGGGGTACGGCACGGGGGCAATTATGGCCGTACCAGGGCATGATGATAGGGATAATGAGTTTGCTAGGAAATTTGGGTTACCTATTAAACAAGTTGTAGCTCCAGTTTTTAAAACCATGATAGGGCCAGACGCATTGCAACCAGATAAACCAACCGTTGATAGGAAAACTATCACTGTTTTTGTAAAACATCATAAAGAGGATAAATACTTGTGTTTAGACTGGGTTCCTTATGGTTGGAAATCAGGAATCATTGGTGGAGTAGAAGATGGGGAAGATGTGATTGAGGCAGCTAAAAGAGAAATTCAAGAAGAAACAGGTTATAAAAATTTGAAGTTTATTAAATACATTGGCGGGGAGATGCATAATAATTTTTTTGCTCGTCACAAAGATATTAATCGTTATGCCAGGGCAACTGGTTTATTAATGGAATTGATTGATGAAGAAAAAGAAGAGGTTGATCCAAAAGAATTAGTTAATCATCACCCAGTCTGGATAGCTGGCAAGGAAATGAAGAATTTTTTGAATCTACCTAACTTTATTTATATGTGGGAAAAGGTGGAAGGGAAGAGTGAATGTTTTGTAGGTGAGGGTGTGGCCATAAATTCTGAATTTTTAAATGATTTTTCAACGGCTGAAGCTAAAGAAAAAATAATTAGCTGGTTAGAAAATAAGGGTTTAGGAGAAAAAAAGGTGCAATATAAAATTAGAGATTGGGTTTTTTCTCGTCAACGTTATTGGGGTGAGCCAATCCCGTTAGTGAAGTGTGCCAAAGATGGTTGGGTCCCGGTATTAGAAAAAGATTTACCTTTGGAATTGCCCAACGTTAAACAATACGAACCAACGGGAACAGGGGAGTCACCACTTGCTAACATAGAAAAATGGGTGAACACAATTTGTCCTCAGTGTGGTGGACCAGGAAAAAGGGAGACTAATACTATGCCCCAGTGGGCCGGATCTTGTTGGTATTATCTACGTTTTGAGGATCCACACAATAATAAGGACTTGGTTGATAAAACTAAAGAAAAATATTGGTCGCCAATTGATTTGTATGTGGGTGGGGCCGAACATGCCACCAGGCATTTGATCTACGCCCGTTTTTGGCATAAGTTTTTATTTGATATCGGCGTGGTAAATTACGATGAACCATTTACTAAATTACAACACGTGGGTTTAATTTTAGCGGAGGATGGTCGCAAGATGAGCAAGCGCTGGAATAATGTTATTAATCCTGATGATATTGTGAAAGAG
>JAPLWR010000085.1:0-377 GCA_026396495.1 Candidatus Magasanikiibacteriota bacterium
TAAATTAATAGATAGCATGGCCATGAATTGTAATAAGTAGATGAAACCTAGTTTGGCTACTTTGCCAGTTAAAACAGCAATACCAATTGGGCCAGACAAATCTTGGGTCATGCCACCAGCACCAGTTACCAAACCCCAGATTAATAATGCAAAAGCTTTAATAACTTCCCAAGTAAAAATAAAGGCAGTTAAAAATCCTTGATAAATAGCTAGATACCAAGGATAAGAAACAACGGCCGATTCTAAAAGAGATACACCAATACCACCTTTGTTAGTTTCTTTTAACAAAACAGGGGTGATTTCTTTTTGCAAAACTTCAGTGCCTCTTTTAATTTGCAGTGTAACTTTAGTATTTTCTTTAAGATTAAAATAATTTT
>JAPLWR010000085.1:458-6252 GCA_026396495.1 Candidatus Magasanikiibacteriota bacterium
TGCTTCGGCCGGCGCTTTAGTCGCTACCGACATAATTTCTATTTTGGCATCGTTAACTTTTGCCCCACGCCCTAGATTATCTAGAGTCTGGGGAATCCCAATCATATAACCAACTCCTAATAAAACTCCAGCCAAAATTACATTCATAACAACTCCAGCAGCCAAAACCACAAAACGACGCCAAATTTTTTTGTTAGAAAAACTATCTGGATCACTTTCGTGTCCGCCGTCTTCACCTTTAATTCTCACAAAACCTCCCAAAGGGATCCAATTTAAAGAATAAATAGTGTTACCTCCTTCTTCATCTTCTTTACTGCCCCAAATAAACTGCCAGTTACTATTTTGTCTGCGCACACCAAAGATACGTGGAGGAAAACCAAAACCAAATTCTTCCACTTTAATACCGTTTTTTCTAGCCGCAATAAAATGACCCAATTCGTGCACTAAAACTAAAACAGCCAAAACTGCAATAAAGGTTATAAGGGTTAAAATCATAAAAAATTATAATATTATAGGTAAACCTATTCTAACACTGACTTAAGAAAAGGGTCTTTAAATTAAAGAGTTACCAACTGGGCGGATACTTTTTCTCCTAAAAATTTACTGCCCAAACGATTAAAATCATCAAGCCTATCAGTGGCTAAAAATATTCTCTTACCTGTACGGCTTAATTTAGAAGTAATTTCTGGATGACGTTGTAAATAATCAGTTAAAGATTTTTTTTCTGCCACCCCAGGATGAAAAACTTTTACCTTAGAACTTACCAAAGCGCGGATGTCTCTAATAAGTAAAGGATAATGAGTACAAGCTAAAATTAAAGTATCAATTTTTTTGTTTTTTAGAGGTTTAAGATAATAACGCAGAATTTTTTTGGTTTCCACTTTCTTTACCCAACCCTCTTCTATTAAAGGCACGACGAGCGGTGCGGCTTCCGAAAAAATTTGTAAATTAGGTGAACGTTTTAAAAGCTCGGCTGAAAGGGCGCCAGAATTAATAGTTGCTCTGGTACCTAAAATTCCCACCCGGTTATTTTTAGTTTCTTTAATCGCCTCTTCTGCCGTAGGAATCAAAACTCCCAAGACTCTTTTGTCTGGATAATTTTTTGGTAGCCACTCTTGTTGGATTTTTCTTAAAGCATTAGCTGAAGCAGAAAAACAAGCCAACACAATTAATTCACATCCTTGTTTAAAAAGATAATCCAAAGCTTCAGTGGTATAAGTATAAATTTTTTCTGGTGAATGATTGCCATAAGGCGCCCTGGCATTATCGCCTAAATACATAAAATCAAAATCCGCTAAAGATGATTTTTCTTTAGCTCCAACGCCGATTACTTCTTTTAGTATTGATAACCCACCAAAGCCGGAGTCAAAAAATCCGATCATAAAATAAGTTATTTTTACCTTGCTCATTTATCATTTATTGATATAATAGTATAGCAATTAAGCGAATTTTGCAATAAGTTAGCTCATATAGTGTTAAGTCAAATTCAGAATTTCACCTTTGAATATAAAAAATAATGTAACAACTTTAATTTTATGAACTATAAACACACTCAAATTGGATATCTAATGCTGGTTGTTACGCTGGCCGTGCTAATACTTTTCACATGGGTTCAGATTACAGCCTCCGCAGAGCCACCCTCGGCTGACTCAGGTACAAATCTTCTCGTTACTACCATAATGGCGTTGATCCTGTTTATTCTGGCTTCCTTTGGGTCACTTCAAGTAATTATTGATGGAAAATATTTACGAATCAAATTTGGCTATGGTATTTATCAGAAAAAGTTTTTACTTAATGATGTAATATCCGCTAAAACCGTAAAGAATCATTGGTATTATGGATGGGGAATAAGAGGGTGGTTATGGCCCAAGATGTGGATTTACAATGTTTCCGGTTTTGATGCGGTTGAAATAAAACTGAAAAATGGTAAAACATATAGAATAGGCACGGATGAACCTAAAAAATTAGAACAAACAATTCTACATTCAATTAAATAATGAAAAACAGTGGAACTCTGAATTATGAAATCCAACAAAGTAATCATCTTTGATTTTGATGGCGTAATTGCCGATAGCCTAGCTATTGCTTTTGAAGTTAATCAATTATCAAGACCCACTCTTACTCTGGAACGATACAAGGCTGGTTTTGATGGAAATATTAACGATGTGAAATATGAAGATAAAGTTGTCAGGGAGGTAGATTTTTTTAAAGAATTTGGCGATCGTTTCGCCACCTTAAGTATAGATCCGGAAAAGAAAAAAATTATTCAAACACTAGCCACAGAATTTAAATTATTTATTATCTCTAGCACCAACGGCGATATTATACGTAAATATCTACAAAAACTAGATTGTTTTACCGACATCTTAGGAAATGAAGTGCAGTCAAGCAAAGTAAAAAAATTTAATATGTTATTTAATAAATATAATATTAAACCCACGGATATTATTTTTATTACAGATTCATCTGGAGATATGAAAGAAGCAAAGGAAGCCAATATTCAAACAATAGTTGGAATTCTTGGCGGATACCAAAATGAAGAAAGTTTAAAGAAAGGCAACCCAACTGCTATCGTAGAAAATTTTTCTCAATTTTACGATTTTGTTCATTTTTATAAATAAAAAACCGCTGACTTTTACATCAACGGCTGTTCTGTTCACAAGAAATAAGTGTTACTCATTTCCATTTTCATCTGGCCCATAAGGATCAACGACTGGATACATCTGACCCTTACTATCAACGCAGTAAAAGCATCTGACAAACTGATTGGGATTGTTGACAGTATCGTATCCACAAATTCTCCATGCCGAACGAGTAAAAGATCCTGATTTTCGACAGTACTGATCTTCCTCCACTTTTTTGAGCGAAGAAAATCTATCAGGAGAAATATGGGGATAACGGGCCGTCACCGGAAAAGAAAAAAGAACCAAAGCTAGAATCAAGACGAAGCTAATAACTGCTTTCATCTTATCTCCTCCTAATACTTCCAGTTGCCAAGCGCCCTTTGGAATCTCTCCTCCTCCTGGAACCTATATTCAAAGGCCCTGGGATTAAAGAGAAATTCACCGACAAGGTCAAACCGACAGTCGCTTGGTGTAACCTTCCACAGAATCCAAAGTTTCTTGTACCAAGGCATTTTACTCCCCCCTAAAAGGCGACATCATCTTAATAAAAAACAAAATTAATTGCAATAGCGGCTCCTAAAAATGTAAAACTAAAAAACATGATATCAATTGTAAAAAAACATTGGCCACTAATAGTGGCACTAGGGGTACTCTGGATAACGATAATAATTTTGTTAATTTTGTCTATTAGCCAGAACCAAGGACATCTTATTTACGCTCTGGATGATTCTTACATCCACATGTCCATGGCTAAAAATTTTGCCCAATACGGAATCTGGGGTGTTGATAGATATGGATTTTCATCATCATCATCTTCATTACTTTGGACGTTACTATTATCTCTAATTTATTTTTTGTTTGGAGCAAATGAAATTACTCCATTTATATTAAATTTTATATTTGGGACATCCTTGGTCTTAGGAATTTATTTTATTTTAAAAAAACATCTGTCTCATTCACTTTCTCTTTTTTTTATTTTACTTTCAATTATTTTTTTCACTCCCCTGCCCTCACTTATCTTTTCTGGCCTAGAACACACAATGCATGCTGTTATTTCCCTATTCTTTATCTATCTTTCTGCTAAAATTTTATCAGATAATAAACCTACTTCTCTAAAATACCAGCTCCTAATTCTGGCACCACTTTTGACCATGGCTCGTTTTGAAGGTCTTTTTTTAGTTTTTGTTGTATGTGTTTTATTTTTAATCAGAAAAAAATTTGTTTATTCATTTTTATTAGGTGCTCTCGCTCTTGTCCCAATAATAATATATGGGGCCATTTCTACTACCAATGGCTGGTTTTTCCTCCCCAACTCAATCCTTCTCAAAGGCAACATGCCTGCATTGTCCATAAATGAGATAAGTAACTTTTTTTATCATTTTTATTCTCAACTAACAGACAACTACCACATCCTAATTCTTTTGCTTGCTTGTTTAGTTGTTTTTTTTGTTCAACCAAACAAAAAACAGGCCTTTTGGAAACTCCCTACCATGATGACTGTTATTTATATAGCAACAACAATTTTACACATGTTGTTTGCACAATCTGGTTGGTTTTTTAGATATGAAGCCTACTTAGTGGCTCTAGGTATTTTTGTTTTGGCTATCGGACTTAGTGAATATTTGCCAAAAAAATTACTATTTGTCTTAGAAATTAAATTAATACCAAAATACATAGCAACTGCTTTTTTGATCCTTCTACTTTTTTTAGCTCTTAATGTAAGGGGGGTTGTCTCATTAGTAGAAATACCCCGCGCCACAACAAATATTTGATTTGTGGGGCCTAGCTAGTCTAGAAATAGCAAAATTAGAAATGGAAGGAAAATACACCACGTGGGAGATAAACAATTTAACTAAACAAAAAGAAATTAAAATTGCCATAGTTTATGACAAATGGTTTGCAGAATATGGAGGTATACCCAAAGAATGGATTGGTGTAGGAAAGTGGAAAATTACAAATAATATAGTTTGCAGATATGATACGGTTACATTCTATGCCGTAGATCCGACACAAAAAGATGATTTAATCAAAAACCTCAAAACTTATTCACCCCTTCTTTCACAGGAGGTTATGCAATCTGGAGATTACACTAAATAAAAAACACCTCCATTGGAGGTGTTTTTTATTTAGCTTTTTTAAATCTTTTTTACTATCTTCACAAACTCCTCACCTCTCTCAAATTCATTCTGCCATGGAAGCCAAGTTAAGCCGGGCGACAATAAAACTACATCACCTTTTTTAGCTAGAACTAAACTTTTTTTAACAGCCTCTTTTAATATTTCGACATCAATAATTGGGATAAGATTCTTTCTGGAATTTAAAACGACTTGCCTACATAATTCTTCGTTTACCTTGCCGGGCATAAAAATAAGAGCTTTGGTTTTTTCAGCCATTAATTTAGCCAGTTCTTGTAATGGAGACCCCTTACTGTTACCGCCAGTAATTAAAATTATCTTCCCAGCTGAAAAAGATTTTAAGGCCGCCATAGTAGCTTGAGGTGAAGTGGCAGTACAATCATTATAAAATTTAACCCCCTTAATTTCTTTAATTAACTCTAAACGATTAGGTACTCCTTTAAAAGTACCAATGGCTTTTTTAATTGCCATCCAACTAACCCCAAAACTTCTAGCGGCACAAATGGCTGCCAAAGTATTAGCCAAATTATGCTCCCCTAAAAGTTTAGTGACGGAAATTTTACAAACTTTCACCTCTTTGCCTTTTTCTACAAAAATAAAATAACCATTTTTAATATAAGCACCATTTTGGGGTTTCTTTTTTAAAGAAAACCACAAAACTTTTCTATCCTTAGGCCCATTTTTTTCTAAACTCTGACCAATCCACTTAGTCTCTTCATTATCCCAATTTAAAATCGCCACATCCCCTGCTTTTTGATATTGAAAAATTTTCATCTTATCTGCCTCGTATTCTTGCATTGAAGGATACTTATTTAAATGATCAGGATATAAATTAGTCCAGACTCCTATATGAGGACTAATTTTAATAGTGCCTAAATCTGATAATTGAAAATTGGATAATTCTAAAACTACTGGTGCCTTTTGTTTTTGTGCCGCCTTTAAAAAACGTAAAGGTGATTCACCAATATTACCACCCAACAAAGCACCCTTACTTTGTGCTTTAACCATAGCGTGGATTAAAGATGTGGTAGTGCT
>JAPLWR010000085.1:6359-7648 GCA_026396495.1 Candidatus Magasanikiibacteriota bacterium
ACAAAGTAATATCATTATCAATTGGTACATCTTTTGTACGAGCGATAGTTAAAAATGATGATGAGGGAGGAACATCCGGATTGCGCACAACCCAATCAGTTTCTATAAAATCTGTTTCCTGGTGTCCACCTAAAATATATTTAATGTTTTTATATTTTTTCAATGGCTGCAAATTAGATGATAACTCTTTAGCATCTTTTAAATCGGTAATTGTCAAATCAGCTCCCTTGGACGCCAAAAACTCGGCCGAGCTAATGCCACTCCCCTTTTTAAATCCTCCTAACCCCATGAGTAATATTTTTTTATTGCGATAATCCATAATTAATAACTCGATCCCTCGATTTCACTCGTGATGACAATTCAATTAACCCAAAACTTCAAACCTTTCTCCGCCGGAAGAAATGGCTTCTGCTTTTTTGACAAATATTTCTAACCAAGCAAAAGCTAAACTATCAGCCTCTTTTTTAATTTGTTGATACTCCTCCTCTGTCTTGTCCAAACCAACTTCTTTACCCACGGCAACATAAAACTTTATTTTGGGTTCTGTACCAGAAGGTCTTACCACCACGCGATTAGTTTTTTCTTCATTAAGATAAAAAATTAAAGCATTATCAGGATAACCCTTATATTCACTAATTACTTGACCAGTTTGGGGATCAATAATTTTTTTATTTAATTGATCTAAAACAGAAACTACTTTGAACCCATCAATTTCTTTAGGCAGATCAGTCCGCAACACATCCATTATTTTCATCATTTTGGCCATGCCATCCATGCCGGTAAAAAAGATTGACTGTAATAATTCTCTAAAATACCCGTACTTCTTTTTGATTTCTTCCAATTGCTCATAAAGTGTTTTGTTTTCTTGTTTTAACCAAGAAGCGTATTCACAAATTAAAAGAGCAGCCACGGCCCCATCTTTTTCCCTAGCATAATCCCCAAACAAATAGCCATGACTTTCTTCGGCTCCAAAAACAAACTCCCTACCAGCTAGTTGATTATCAATTGCTTCAGCAATATATTTAAAACCGACTGGAGTGTCCCCAATCACCTCTAAATTATTACCCAAAGCGATCTTGGCTAATAATTCCGTAGTCACCACAGTTTTAATTACTACGCCAGATTGAGGTAAAGAATTATTTTCTTTTTTACGTTTAATAATATAATCCAACAATAAGACAGCGATCTGATTACCATTTAAAAAAACGAAATCATTACCAGCAAAAATTTTCCTGCTGACCACTCCAATTCTATCAGCATCAGGATCTGCGGCTACTACTAAATCAGCC
>JAPLWR010000085.1:7749-8792 GCA_026396495.1 Candidatus Magasanikiibacteriota bacterium
GGTAAAAAAGAAGTTACAGCACAACCATTAAGAGGAGTGAAGATTATTTTGGCCTCTCTAAAATTTCCTAAGGACAACTGGGCTACAGCTTCTTGGTAGAGATTATCAACTTCTTCACCCAACATAATAATTTTTCCTGTCTCAACTGCTTCTTGAAAATCCAAAATATGGATTTTATCAACGCCCGATACTTTATCTATAACCCTGGCATCATGAGGAGGCAGAATCTGTCCACCATTATCCCAATAAATCTTAACACCATTATCCGAGGGTGGATTATGACTAGCACTAATCATGGCGCCGGCAATGGCATTTTTAAAACGGATGGAAAAAGAAATTTGGGGAGTAGATCTAACTCCATCATAAAAATAAACTTTTAAACCATTGGCAGCAAAAACTCCAGCTGCTACTTCAGCAAAAAATCTGGAATTATGGCGAACATCATATGTCACCACTGCGCCCCGGCTTTTAATTTCTTCCTCACCAAAAAAATCTTTTAAATAATCCGCTACTCCCTGAGCTGATTCCGCAATAGTCCTAGCATTAATTCTATTAGTACCCACTCCCATCTTGCCACGCCTACCACCTGTGCCAAAAGGAATCACCTTATAAAAGGCATCATTTAATTCAGCTACATTCTTTTGTGCTATCAAAACCCCCATTTCTTCCCAAAAATCCTTATATTCCTCACTTCCCAGCCATTTCTTAATATTAGCCACGGCCGTTTCCACTAAGCCTTTTCGTTGTAAATCTACTAATTGATCTAAAAGATTATCCATATTAATGTTAAATTTATACACTAATTTAACCATATTTGAATTAAAATTAAAAGTCTTTTACAAAACCCCTAAAATTTAGTATGATTAACGATATAAATGACCTTATGTCCGAATCTATTTTAAACAAATTTACCAGCCATTTAAAACACAGCTTGAGGAACGGCTTAAAGTGGGCAATTGATTTAAGACATGAGGAGATCACTACCCTACTTCTCGTATAGGGCTTGGTTTTAGAAAAAGGTTCTAGTGCTGGAGAAATTTTAA
>JAPLWR010000049.1 GCA_026396495.1 Candidatus Magasanikiibacteriota bacterium
GGCGCAGCGATAAGTCTGCAGCAAAAAAAAGACATAATCTCTCCCTTAATTCAGTATAAGTTTATTTTAGCAAGCATCTTGACAAAAGTCCAAAAATGTGCTATAATACTGTGTTACACAATGGTTCTTTTAAAGCTGATTTCTCCCTATTTTAGTGTCTTTAGAGGCCTTAAAATAGGGAGAAATCCTGAGGATGTTACACCCAAGCTGCACGGGTTAAGGTGTGGCAAGTTCGTTTTGGAGGTGTGGAATGCTTTCGAGGACGACGACCTTGTTGATGGCCCTTTTGGCAGTGGCAGCCCTGGCGTTCGCGGCGGTGATGCTGGAGCCGGTCATCAGCCAGAACTACTACGCGGCCTACCCGCAGCCCACGTGCCCCCATGGGACCGAGGTGTACTGGTACACGACGGACGACCACTACGACCTCTCGGAGAAGCAGGTCGTGTCCACCTGCCGCAACCCGCGTACGATGTTCATCGTCGGGGAAGAGCGCGTGTACGACAAGGAGAGCGCCCAGTTGCTGGCGATCCATGATCGTACCGCGCAGGCCTTCGTCGCCACCGTCTATCGGATGGGAGGGTTCATCAAGAACTTCGCCATCGCGTCGGACTGCGGCGGGGCGAAGTTCACCTTCCATTTCAAGGACACGGGAACTCGCTCCTACAAGTTCCTCAACCCCTGCAACTACGTGGACCACCCCCTGCCTCCCGCCCCGTCCGTCTGCGACGGAACCACCGGGTGCTTCTGCCAGGACGGCCTGTGGATTGGCTCCGACGGGATGCCGTCGCTGATCAACGGTCAGCCGGTCATGTGTACCGGCGCCGGCTACAAGGGTGACGGCCCCTGGGACTACTGATCCCTCCACATCCTCAACAACCCGGCCCCGCCTAGAGACTGCTAACGCAATCACTCTAGTGCGGGGCATTTTTTTACCTTGTTTAACTTGAAAGAACTTGTTAAGATTAAATTATCAAATAAATATGGCAGAAATCTTAATAAAACCTCAAAAATTATCTCTTGGTGATACTATTGGAGTTGTTAGCCCTTCTTCTAATTTAGCGGCCTTAGCTCCTCACCGCGTTCAAAAGGGAATATCTAATTTAGAACAGTTGGGTTTTAAAATTAAAGTTGGTCAAAATGTTTATAAAAATTCTGGTTATACGGCCGGCACGGCAGAAGAGAGAGCGGATGATTTAAATAAAATGTTTGCTGATCCAGAAGTTAAAGCAATCATTTCTACTATTGGTGGTTTTCATTCTAATCAAATTTTACCGTATTTGGATTTTGATTTGATTAAAAAAAATCCCAAGATTTTTTTAGGGTTTTCAGATATTTCTGTTTTACATTTTGCCTTGCATACTAAAGCTAATTTAGTAACTTTTTATGGTCCGGCTTTGATGACACAATTTGGTGAAAATTTTGGAATCAATCCATATACTTTAGAATTTTGGCAAAAGGCTTTAATGCAAAAAGAACCCATTGGTTTGGTTAATCCATCAGAAAAATGGACTGATGAATTTTTAAATTGGTTTAAAAAAGAAGATTTGGTAAGATCTCAAACTTTAAAAGAAAATCTGGGTTTTGTTTGGTTGAAAAAAGGTAGAGCCGAAGGAAAAATTCTTGGTGGTTGCATTACTTCCATGAGACATTTAGTTGGGACAGAATTTTGGCCAGACTTTTCTAAAAAGGTTTTTTTCTGGGAGATACCAGAAAGTAGTTGTAACTCGGCAGTGGGGGAATCAGTAGAAAAAGTAGATTCTTATTTAACTGATTTAAAATTATCTGGGGTATTGGGAAAAATTAGTGGCATGATTATTGGCCGTCCTAAAGGTTATACAGAAGAACAAACTAAACAGCTACAAAAA
>JAPLWR010000078.1:0-5717 GCA_026396495.1 Candidatus Magasanikiibacteriota bacterium
TGGGCAAGGAACCGCTGCTTTGACAGTTTGAATAATGGCAGTTAGTTTCTTAGGATCTTTCATCAGGGCACAACCATGAAAATTTTTAACCAGTTTAGTAGCTGGGCAACCCATGTTTATATCAATACCATCAGGTTGAGCTAGGTCATAAATTATTTTAGCTGCTTCGGCCATGGTTTTGGGGTCTTGGCCAAAAATTTGTTGGATAATAGGTCTCTCATTTTTATCTATTTTAATCATTGAGAGAGTTTTTTTATTACTGTGAACAATAGCATCACTAGAAACCATTTCCCTAAAAATAACTTGAGCTCCAAATTTTTTACAAATCAAAGAAAAAGGCTTGTCGGTAAAGTCGGCCATAGGGGCTAAAGCAATAATAGGTTTATTTGTTTTGTTCCAATCTATCATAAGGGAATCTTAAACATCATAATCGTTTTTAAATTTTAAATCAAATTGACAAGTTGTTTTGGGGGTCTGTAAAAGGGGGTAAATGTGGATAAATGATCCTGTGGAAAACTTTTTTGTCTTGGCTTGGCTAAAATAAGCCATTTTTACGCCCTTGTCTTATTTTTTTGGTTTGTTATTATAATGTATATTCAAATTAAATTTAATTTGGCTGGTAAACAGCCATGAAAAAGTATTATTTATTTAAAAGACTATGTTTCAAACTTTTAATGACGACGATAAAGAGTTATTGCAAGATGATAATTTAGGTGAGGAGGAAGTTGCTGATAAAGAAGATAAAGATGATGACGATGATGAAGATGTCTTGGGTTTAGATGAAGCTGAAAAAGAAGAAGGTGATGATGAGGAGGCTTTCGTTGTAGAAGATAATATGAACGCTTTTGAATATAACGACAGTACTAACTAAAGAAGATATTGATAAACTAAAATAACGGCCAACAGGCCGTTATTTTAGTTTATTTGACACCCAGAAGTTCTACTTCAAATATTAAAGTGGCTTTTGCTGGAATTGGTCCATAACCAGATTCTCCATAAGCTAGATCGTAAGGAATTGTAAGTTTTCTTTTTTCACCAACTTTCATACCTAAGATCCCCAGATCCCATCCCTGAATGACCATGCCTGCACCCAGTTTGAAAGAAAAAGGTTCTCCTCTGTCAACACTAGAATCAAATTTGTCGCCGTTTTCAAAAGTGCCAGTATAGTGTACGGAAACAGTATTTCCATTTTTGGCTTCTGTCCCATCTCCCGTAGTTAAAACTTCTTTTTGTAGTTCTGACATATTAAATAAATTATTAAATAAACAACTCGGGGACTTGGATTCGAACCAAGATAGCATGCTCCAGAGGCATGCGTCCTACCATTAGACGATCCCCGAATATTGGTAATAAGATTACTCTGCTAACTGACCACCAAAGCTTTCAATTAAGTTTGTAACCAGCTCATTATCAACTTTTTCTGCTGGTTTGTCAATAACCGCCACACTTTCTTCTATTGGTATGTGGATGCCTTCTAAACCCAAATTAGCACCCTTAAACACCTCATTTAGGGCCTTCTCAGCCATTGCCCGGACTTTACTCTCATTAATCTTGTCTCTGTGAAAAGTATAGCGAAAAGCAATTTTTACAATCCGACCGCGTAGTTCTACTGGTTCACCCATCTTTAAAATAAAAGGCAGAGAGTGGTTATATTCTTGTACTTTTTTTAAGAAGACATCCCATTGTTCTTTAACTTGTTCTAATGTAAAAGATTGGTCCACCACTGGTTCTTTTGTTGTGTTTTCAATAATAATTTTAACCTCCTTTGCTTGGGGTTCTTCTTTTTTAGTTGCAGGTTTTGTTTCTGTGGCGATAGTATTTCCAGTGGAAGATTTTTTTTCACTGTCTTCCTTGGTAACTGTATTGTTTTCACAAATTGTTACTACGGCAACTTCTAATGGTAGTTGTGGGATATGGGTAGAACGAAGCAAAGTTTTTTGTTTGATAAAAATTTCAATCATTTTTCCAATTTGCCCCGCTTCTATTTTTAAAGACAAAGAACGTATTTTTTTGGCTCCCTCTTCTTCTAGTTCATCGTTTAAAAGATTTAAATCAACATTTAATTTGGTTAGTAGTAAAAGACGTAAGGCGCGAATTAAGTCTTCAGTAAAATTGTATAAATCAATACCATCTTCTACTAAATTATTTATCAGCATTATAGATTCACGGGCATTTTTGGTAACTAAAAAATCTAGTAACTCTATGATTTTATGCCAATCAGAACGAGGTAAAACCAAGGAGGCTTCTTTGTCAGTAACCTTTTTTTCACCTAAGGCTAAAATTTGTCCTAATAATCCTTCTGCATCTCTTAGACAACCATCACTTTGGTGAGCAATCCTATCTAAGATTTTGACTTCGGCTTCTACACCTTCCTTTTCACAGATCATTTTTAATCTTTCTTTTATTTTACTAACTTCTACTTTTTTAAAATCAAATCTTTGGCAGCGGGAAAGGACGGTGCCAGGAATTTTAAAAGCCTCAGTAGTGGCCAAAATAAAAAAGACATGTTTGGGTGGTTCTTCTATTATTTTCAATAAAGCATTAAAAGCCGAGGCGGAAAGCATGTGTACCTCATCGATAATGAAAATTTTAAATTTAGATTTAGTAGGGGAAAGGCGTGCGGAGTCAATAATATTTTCACGGACATTGTCTACGCCAGTGTTAGAGGCCGCATCAATTTCTACCACATCCAATGATCTTCCGGCTGTAATTTCTTGGCAGGAGGAGCATTCATTGCAGGGTTCAGTTGTATTGGCTTGTCTATTCTGGCAATTAAGTGTTTTGGCCAGTATTCTAGCGGTGGAAGTTTTGCCGCTACCACGTGGCCCTGTAAAAAGATAAGCGTGAGCGGTTTTATCTGTGCTAATTTGTTTTTGCAACGTTAAAGTGATATGGTCTTGGCCAGTTAAACTTTTCCAGTTTTGTGGGCGGTATTTTCGGTACAGAGTTTCCATAGAGATAAATTAAAAAGTTAAGGGTTTTAAGCCCCCTGTTTCATAAAATTATTTAAAGAGAACGTTCTGTTGTGCTGTCAATTGCTTCCTTAAGTATTTCGCCTAGTTTGGATCTTTCCATGATTTCAGCGTTAACTAAAGCGCGGTCACGTCCATATTTTAATCTAGATAATTGCTTGACTGGTTCTACAATATTAGGGTCTCCTGGTTTAGGAGGAGGCATTTGGACGGTGAATGGTCTGGAAGGTGCATTTCTAATGAGTAAACGAATATAAGCATTGTATTTCTCAATATTCATTACATCATACTCATTTAAAGCTGGGGTAAATTGTTTAGCCATGGTTTCAGCGTCGTCTACACCAATTCTAAAACAAACAATAGTACCAACATTGCCAAAGATGGCATCCTTTATCTTACTGGATCCTTGTTTTCCTTCAATACCCCCACCTGTTAATAACTGCCCAATGTATTGGTGAGCGATAGTAAGGTTTAGTTTGTATTTTCTGGCTTCGGCTAAAATAGTGGAGATGGAATCCGTAATAAAGTTTTGAAACTCATCAATGTAGAGGAAAAAGTCATTACGATCCTTCTCTGGCATATCGGCTCTAGATAGTGCAGCCATTTGCAGTTTGGAAACAATGATTAAGCCCAAGAGATTAGAATTGACTTCACCAACTTTACCTTTGGCCAAGTTGACCAAAAGAATTTTTTTTTTTTTTATCACCTCACGTAAATTAAAACCAGATTTGGGTTGACCAATAATATTTCTAACCATTTCGTTTTCCACAAATCTACCTACTTTAGAAATTAAGTAACCCAACATTTCTGATTTATGAAAATCTGAAGTTTTGGCCATTTCTTTTTCCCAGAAAGCACGAACCATTGGATCGGTAACTTTTTTTAATTTATATTTTTGAAATTCCGGATCAGTAAAGATGCGAGGAATATCAGCTAAGGTTCCAGGGTATTCTTTGTCCGCCATTAAAGTCATCATGGCATTACGCATTTGATGTTCAAACATTGGACCAATCATGGCTGGGTCAGTAACTAATTTGTAAAAAATAGCTATCATTTCTTGAATAGCAAAATCCATCTGTTCAGGATTATCAGCCTCTAACATATTTAAACCCACGGGGCGTTCAATATCTGATGGATCAAAAACAATTACATCGTCAACTCTGTTTTTTGGGATATGAGGTAAAACATCTTCAATTAAAGTTCCATGTGGGTCTACTACACAAACACCATGTCCATTTTGAATATCTTGAATAATTAAATTAGACAAAAGTACAGATTTACCAACACCCGTGGAACCAATGATGTATAAATGACGACGGCGATCTTCTGGTAGTATAAAGACTGGCTTTTCTGAGCCACGATAAACAGTGTAACCTAAAAGCAAACCGGATTCTGGTAAATTAACAGGAGGAGGGGATTTGCGAGCTTGGAGCCACAAAATATTAGGAGTTTTGGCTGAAGGCAAGGGGAAATGAAAAATGGAGGCCAATTCTTCTGTATTTAAGACAAACTTTTTCCACCAGCGAAAATTTCGATAAATAAAATCTCTAACGAACATTCCTTTAAAGAAGATCAGATTTTCTTTTAGGGAATTACCACTTTCATGAGCGGTGAATTGAGCAAAGGAACCAATGATGCCTGATAAAATTTGTTTGGCACGGAATTGATTCTCGGCTGAAGCAATAATATTAATGTTAACTTCAAAAGCAGCTTTGGTGATCTTTTCTTCAATTGATTTGATGATTTCATCTTCGCGTTGCATGAGTCTTACTGGTGCTGTCTTGTCTCTTTCTGAGTCATGTTGTCCTTTGCTATTATCTGTTAGGGCTACAAAAATTTTACCAATCAATTTAAAAGGAAAAAGTAGCACGCTAGAGATAATGTTGGCAAGAGTTACTTTATGCAAAGCTTCGCCTAATTTTTTACCGTAGTGTAATTGATGGGCAATTTGCAAAAGTTTGCCATGCCATTTTTGACTGGCTGGTTTGATAAAAAGTTGAATAGCCGCGCCCTCATCTTCTTTTAGTTTACTAAGATTATTTAATAAGCCTTCTGTGGGGTCGCCGTCTAATTTTTTGTAGGTTTTAAGTGGAAGGTATTTGCTTTTAGATGGAACAAGGTAAGTGCCCAGGATTACTCCTTGTGGTTGGAAGATATTATAATCGGTCACTTCTTCAATCTCTGCATTAGGGAAAACAGCATTAATTTGTTGTTCCACATATTCTCCTAATTTTTCTGGTGTAATCACAAAAAATTTTATCAAACCTTTTTCTTGAACAACCTCTAAAGACAAGTAACGGTGTGTACCCATCCAGAATTTTTTGAATAAATAAAGCGGGTAAGTCCAATCTTTAGTGCGTCTTATGCCAGTAAAAGAAGCAAACAATGTTTCCATGACAGCGATAATTTCCTTAATGTCCTTTTTTTGATCAGTGGTATCTTTTTGTCTTTTTTTCTAGCTTCTTCTTCTGCCTCTTTTGGTAACTTCACCAAAAAAATTTTTCTTTTAAAAGCAAAATGGAGGCGTTCTCTTTGATGTAAAAATAATCGCAAAAAAATTATTGCAATTACAATAACAGCAATAACTAGTCACCACCAAAAAAATAACATAAAAAGAGAGGATTCGCTGGCACTTAAGGCAAGCTGTCCACTAGTTTGGGTTATTTGGTTTTGCAAAGAAGCTGCACTAGGCAAAACGATATCAGGTTCCATCTTGTTTAGTTAAATTTATTATTTTATCAGCTT
>JAPLWR010000078.1:5743-10467 GCA_026396495.1 Candidatus Magasanikiibacteriota bacterium
AGAAATTAAATCTACTATTTTCTTAACTTTAATCTTGGCTGATTCTAACATTTGAAAAATAGAATCTGCTACTTTTTCACCCTCTTGTTTGAATTTAATTTGTTGGTCAGGAGATAAATTTAAAAAAGCTTCTTTGATATTTTCTGATAAAATACCTTCTATTTGTTTGAGTTGGGCGGGTTTAGGTTCTGGTAGAGGAGCAATTTTGGCGTATCTAACAGGCACCATGCCTGGTTCGGCTGTAATTTCTGTACCAGGACTAACTTCTGTTTCTCTTGCTCCACCAGATTCAGGGATTTCTGCGGCGCTTTCTTTGAATTCTGTTGCTGGTTTGCCTGAGAATTCTTGGTTACGAAGAGTGTCTTGAGCCAGAGTTTCTTGTTCGGTTGGATTAAGTGGTTTATTGCCAGTCATAAAGTAATAATTTCTTATCAATTATATCATATTAAATAAAAGGGCACAAAATTAGTGAGAAAGATTTGAGGTTGGATTTGGGTGGTTGAGTAACGTTTTATTTTTTGGCTAAATTTAGATGAAAAATTATGGATAAATGGGTGGGGGGTTGACAAAATTTGAAAAATGTGGTAATATAGGAAGTCGTCGGTGAAAGCCGTCGACTGCCATCGTGCTGTCTTGCGCAGCCCCTTAGAAAATTCTGGGTGGTTTAGGCCTCACGGCAAGAAACCTAGAAGGCGGCGCAAGCAGCGCGGTGGTGTGAACTTTGACAAAAGATAAAAAGGGCGAAAATCCTTACGGAGAAGTAGCCCAAAAATGGTCACAACCGCTGGGTTGCCGGGTTTCCCGGACGAAGGCGGCTGATCTCTTTGATCGGACTTACACCCACCCTGCCGTCACGCGTCAAGCGAAACGGTGCTAACAAAATGGGAGGTGCAAAACTCTGGCCAAAGGAATTCCTAACAAAGGGGTTCCTAAGGTACTTGCATCCCGTTGCAAGATAAACAGAGGGTTTGGTCACAAGAGTTATCGTGAAACAACAGGGCGGGAGTTCTTCCCGAATCGCCTTGTTGCGTAACGACGGTGGTGCTGGGTCGCTACCAGCAGATGTCTTGGCGAATCCCTTGATTCGTCATGATGTTAAGCCATCGCATTATTATCTTCGGGGAGGCGCAGTAGGGCAATTAGTGGTTAGGAGCCGCAGTTGCTAATGGCGTGGGGAGGCAGGAAAATCATCCTGTCATACCCTTTGAGGCACACCAATGTTGCAGTCGACGTCGGCTGGCATGTGGTGCAACGACCTGAGGTGGGAAACCTTCAAGGGTCGCGCCGAAAGGATTGTATTGGCAGTTCTCCTACCTTTGCGGTTTTTCGACCGTAGAGTAGGTTGGACGGCACGGGAATACAGTCCAAAGGATGAATACGAGGGGAAGACTGCGCCTAACAGCAAAGTCGACCCCTCTTTTTTTATATACAAAAAACCTCGCCTTGGAAGCGAGGTAATTTTTTATTTTTAAAATACCCACTTAGCCAGTGCTAAAATTCCTTGTTTCCAGGGAACCCGGTGAGAGACACCGGATAATCCTTCAAAGTTTTTTAAATTAGCTAAGTACCAATCATAATTTCTAAGTAAGGCGTCTTGGTTAGAAAATTTTGGTGCATAACCTAAAACTCTTTCAGCCTTTTCAATTGAGACAAAACTATCTTTACTGGCTGTTTCATAAACCCATTTATAAAGAGGGGAAAGGTGCAAAGCTTCCAACAACCTCAATGTCCAAATAGCTGGCGCGGCTGGCAAACCAAATATTTTTTTCCCAAATCCGGCTTTATCTAAAACTACTTGGTAATCTTCTTTCATGGTGGTGAATTTTTTGGCGCCAATATTAAAAGTATCATTAACTTTTTCTTCTGGTAAGGTGGCACATAAATAAATTGCATCGCATAAATCTTCCACATCTAATAATTGATAGCGATTGTTTCCATTACCTAACATAGGAAAATTATGTCCAGTTCTGGCCCAATCATAGAATAGAGCAAACACTCCCAAACGTTCTGGGCCAATAAAGGATTTTGGTCTAATAACTGGCACTATTTTGCCTGTATTTCTAAATTCTTCACAAACTTTTTCAGCTTGTATTTTAGCTTCTCCATAAGGACCCACACCAATCAATTTATCATTTTCTACTAATGGATGATGATCAGGAATGCCGTAAACAGCCGTGGAAGATATTTGAATGACTCGCTTAACTCCTTTTTTAAAAGATTCTTCTAAAACAATTCTAGTGCCTTCTACATCAGTAGAGAAAATTTCTTCTTTAGTGTACAAAGGCAAAGCTGCAGCACAATGTACTACCATATCAGCGCCTTCTAAAGATTTAATCACGTCTTCTCTCTTTCTTATATCTCCCACAATGGCTCTAATTTTGCTTTTTTCTGGATAATCAAATTCAACCAAATCCAAAGAGGTGATTTGGTGTCCGCGATTCAAAAGATAGCGAATTAAATTAATACCTAAAAATCCTGATCCGCCAGTGATGAAAAAATGCATAATTATTTTTTACTAATCACCAAAACTGTTTTTAAATCAGTTTTGTGTTCTAAATTGTATTGTTGCAGGTTGATGTGTTCACGATTGACCTTTAACCCTAGTTCTTTTAATCGGTCTATAATATCATGATGATCTTTTTGGTGTTCATAAAGTAAAACACGACAATTGGCATTATGACCAACTAATACTAATGCAATACTGTTAATGTCTTCATCTGTAAGGCCGTTAGAATCACGCAAATTTTTTAATTTATCTGCGACCGGTGTTTCTAGTAAGTCTAAAGGATTAGAAAATTCTCTATCAGTTGACATATTAAAGTTTATTTAATTTTTGACCTTGAGAAGTATCTTCTACATCAAAACCTAATTTTTTTATTTCCTCGCGTAAATTGTCTGATTCTGCCCAGTTTTTACTGTCTCTGGCTTGTTGACGCAGGTCTAGTATTTTTTGCACATCGGTAGGGACGGAGAAATTTGCTTCTTTTTCTAATCTTTCTACATTGGCAGCTATTTGCAAGCCAAAAATTTTATCAAATTGTAAAAGGGTTTTAAAGGAAATTTTACGCATTTTAATTCTGTCCCAAGTAGCTGCCAATGCTCCAGAAACAAATAAATCATTGTTAATTTCTTCCAGAAAAGAATTTTTGATTCTAGTTTCTAATTCGGGGGTAGTATTTGCACCCATTATTTGTAACCTTTGGGCTTCTTTGTAAAAATTGTCTAAACCAGTCTGCGCAGCTTGCAGAGCCTCCCAACTAAAATTTATAACTTTGCGATAATGAGTTTGCAATAAAAAGAAACGGTAAGCTAGGGGATTAATATTTTTTTCTTTTAAAGTATCTAGAGTAATAAAATTATCACCTGCTTTAGCCATTTTGGCATCGGCAATATTTAGAAATTCTCCATGCATCCAGAATTTAACCCAAGGTTTAAGGCCAGTGGCTGTTTCTGATTGACCAATTTCATTGGTGTGGTGAACTGAGATGTGGTCTATTCCGCCGCTCTATATGCCAACCAGGAAAACCCATGCGACCAAAAGCTTCCCATTCCATTTGACGTTTTTCACCAGCTGGAGAAAATTTCCACAAGGCAAAATCTTGAGGATTTTTCTTTTCTCCCATATCTACCCGGATCCCAGCTTGGAGTTTTTGATTTTTTAAATTAGCTAACTTGCCATAGTCATCAATTTTGGTGGTATTAAAATATATTCCATCAGTTGTGGTGTAGGTAACTCCTTTATCAATTAATTTTTGAACCAAAGCAATTTGTTCTGGTATATGATCTGTGGCAGCGCACCAAACATTTGGTTCTTCAATATTTAAATCGTGTAAATTTTCTTTAAATTTGGCTGTATAAAATCTGGCAATATCCCAGGCAGATTTTCCTTCGCGCTTGGCACCTTTTTCCATTTTGTCTTCACCACTATCGGCATCTGAGGTCAAGTGTCCCACATCAGTAATATTCATGACGTGATTAACTTTGTAACCATTGTATTGTAGGACGCGTTTTAAAATATCTTCAAAAAAATAAGTACGTAAATTGCCAATGTGGGCATAATTATAAACTGTGGATCCGCAAGTATAAAGCCCAACTTTTTTATTTTTTGGTTCGGCAAAAAGATCTTTCTCACGAGTAAGAGTATTAAAAAAGTATAAAGGAGTAACGGTGGGTTGTTTTTTAAGATTGAACATATAAACTCCTTATATTTTAAATGATTTTTGATTTTACAGCAAGTTCTGGTAAATAAGCTTAAAACTTGACAAATGGCTTTAAATCTGCTAATTTAAACTGGTTAAAAGGTTGTTTGACAACTCAAACTAGGGAAAAAGGAGGGTTTTGTGGCAAATCAGCGTAGGGTTAGAAGTGTTGAAGAAATCAGCGGTGGAATTCCTGATCGTATGAGCCCAACTCGTGGTCAAAATATCGCCATGGGTATTACGGTTATTGGTGTTGTGCTGTTGCTTGTTCTAGCTGTTTTGCTTGTGATATTTGGAGGATAAAGAATTAGGTCTGAACTAGACCATTCAATAAGGCCCAGGTTGAATTTGTCTACCAGTCGTCCCGTGGCCAAGTATGGCTTTTTTCCCGAATACGAATTTCCCAATATCTGATTCAGGAGGAAGAAAAGATGAAGACGGAAGTTATTCCTGTTTGGGTTCCTTTCCTGTTCTTTTTTGCTGTTTTCTTTGCCTGTTTTGGTGCCCCCAACAGCTCTTTGGTGG
>JAPLWR010000039.1:0-8661 GCA_026396495.1 Candidatus Magasanikiibacteriota bacterium
TTGTGGCCTTAGATAAAATTGGTAAGTTAGGGGTTTTGGGTGGTGGTATGGCCACTGGTGCTAGCAGTTGGATGAAAAATACTGCCAAAACAGGATTAAAGAAATATGCTATACCTGCGGCCTTAACTGCTTATACTGGTGGCGGTATTCTAACGGCTATGGGAATGAGAGCTGGATTAAAAGCTGGTATTGGTACTGCTCAAGGTTTACCTTTGGTTGGCGGTGCATTTAAAGCCTTGGCCAAAGAAGGGGATAAGTATGGTTTGGCTTCGGAAAAAGGTTTGGGTGGATATGCTGGAAGAAAAGGCGCGGGATTAATTTCTCAAGGTAAAGAAGCTGTTCTAACTCGCATTAGCAGGACGGGTATTGGCGGTGTTTTAGTAGGTACTGCAGCAAGAGGTGCTGCTGCTACAATGAAATCTGAAAGATTAAAGACTGCTCGTGACGCAGAGAAACATGTCTCAGAATATAAAGATGAAGATGTTATTAAAGCTGCAAAAGGAAAGGGCTTAACTTCAGAAGGTCAGTCAGAAAAATTGGCGGCCATTGGAAGAATCTTAGGTGAATCAAAATTAAAGAAACAAGTTTCCGATGGTGATTTACAGGAAATGATTGGTGCTCTGCCTAAACTAGGTGAAGATCTGGGTAAAGGCAAAGAAGTTGATGGTTTGCTAAAAGGTTTTTATAAAGAAAATCCTGAATTACGCATGAGCACTCCAGCCACGGGAACTAAACCAGCCAAAAGTAGAGGAGAATATATAGAAGAAGACTTAAGAGGTATGTCTCCAGATGCTGCCACCAAGATGAGCGTCAAGTCTTTGAAAGATGAAGAAGTTGTCGAGCATATGTCAAAAGAACAGATTAAAAAAGTGTTTTCTGATGGTGATGAAGAACGACAATTGGCTTTGGCCGGCACTATTTTAAAGAAAGAAACGGGTGGTACTTTAGATCATGATAAACTTGATAATCCATCTAATCCTGCTAACCAAGCAGATATAAACACAGCCTTACAGGGGTTAATGACTTCAGGTAGGATTGGCGCCTTACCAAAAGGAATTTTTGATGCAATGCCTTTGGTTTTTGCGCAACTCAATGCGGATTTACAAAAAACATTACTTGATGAAAAGTTATTTTCAAATCCATCAAAAGAACATTTTGTAGATGGTTCTGGTGATCCAACAGACAAAGGCAAAAAATTGGCAATGGAAGTAGCAGAAAGCGGAAAAGATGATTTAATTAAAGAGTTACAAATTAAAGTGGGGGCGGAATTTGGCAAAGCATTAAAAGAAGCTGTGGGTGATTTAACGGCTAGTGGTGGCAGACCAGATCCACGCGTTGCTAATATTTTGGCTTCACTGCAAACAACTTCAACAGCTATGTTGACAGAAGCTAGAAAAGCCAGTGGTACTGGTGGTTTAGGTGCGTCGGTAAAGGGCCAAGATGCATATAAGTGGATAAAGAAATTGAAACATAGTGATTTAGTTAATTCATCCGGCACCGCCACTCCAGAGGGGTTGGAAATAGTACAAAATATTTCTGTTTCTAATCTTTCTAGGGTAATCCAAGAGGCTGGGGCCAGTGGTTCACCCCAAATGAAAGAGATGGCTGGATCTTTAACAGCTTTAGTTGAAAAAGCTATGGTTGTTGCAGCTCCTGGAGTCACACCTCCTCCTGGTTCTGTGGTTGTGTCTGATAAGGTTAGAAAAGGTTTGGATGATTTATTAAAAGAACCCTCAACAGTTGGGGCAATTGATTGGTTGTCAAAAGGTGGTCTTAATTTAAGATAAAATATGATGCAGAATCCAGTTTTGCCTCAATCAATCAATGATCATGTTTTTAACGAAAAAATAGCGGCAAAATTTAAAGATTTATACGCCAATTTAAGTGTTGCAGAAGTAACTCCTTTAAATAAATTAATTTGGCAAAAATACTATAAACAACTTTCAATTGTTGATTTTTCGAAACAAGCTGAAAAATTAAATTTACCGAATTTCAAAGAAAAAATTTGGCCACAGATTTTGCGTTATGACTTTTTACCAATAGCCGATGCAATAGGTATTGATCTGGGTGAATGGGCAAATAAATTACCAAGTGAATTACAAAAAACTCTTTTAGGAAAGATTATCACTACAGAAAAGTGGGTTAGTGATTATATTTTATCTCAAAATTTAGAAGTCTCAGTAGAAGGCCGTCGACGTCTTGTTTTTTTAGCTGGTGAATATTTAAGAGGAGAAAAAAACATAGAACAGATAAAAGAACAATTGACCCGACCGTTTAAAGTTGGAGGCTTAGAATTGTTAATGGAAGTTGCTGAAAGGTTTTCTAATGATTTAGTATCACGTTGTGCCGAGGCCACTGAAAACGATGAAATTTTTACTTCGCAAAAGATAGGAGAAATTATAATCAAAGAACAAACTGAAATTAAACCCTCTCCATCCAATGTGCCCGTTGTTGCTTCTGTCGTAAATCCTGCACGTCCTGTAGCACCCCCCGTCATTCCAAAAACTAACACCACTCAAAAATTTAAAGATGACGTTACAGAAATGCAAAAGACCCTGGCTCCAAGTTTAGTACCATTGGCCACTAATAATTTTGAGGCTCAGGCGGATTCAATTATTAGACAAAGTGGTGTATCAATACCGCCAGATTTATTGCAACGTTTAAAAACTTTAATTATTTCTAGACTGCGTGAGGTGCGTAAGGCTGGTGAAGTTAAAGAACGTTTATTAGCTCACACTTTAAATGGGGGAATGGGTTTAAGTGCAGAAGTAGCTGATAAAATTTTATTATTAATTGAAGCTACAAAGAAAAATGAAATAATTGCTACACCCAAAGAAAATGTCGCACCTAAAAAAGAAGAAATCGTTTTAAAAGAATTTCCTTCTCTTCCAACTATTAGCGCTTCGGCAGTTGAAACCCCGTCATCACAGCCTCCCGCTGCTTCCCTCGTGCCAGAAAAAAAACCAATACCTTTGCCAAAGCCCGTCCCTGCGTCAGTTGTTAATCAACCTAAACCAATTTCAATACCTCCAACTAACCTTCCATTTAAAACAACGCCTAGCTCATCAGACATTAGACCTTCTGCTCCAGTTTTAAAAATTACAGAAGAAAAATCTAAGCCCAAAATGCAAGAAGTGTCCATGCCTGTTGTCGCTAAACCGCCAGTGACTTCAGCCATTCCTCAGACTCCAAGTGGTAGAGCTAAAATGGACGATGTGGCTTTTCGTCCTCATTTAATGGGTCCAGTAGAGGAGTTACAGCAAATGAATTTAGTAGAATTTAGAAGATTATCCCCTAAACCCAGAGTAGCAGCGGATAAAATACTTACTAAAGTAGAATTATTAGCCAAAGAAGGTTACGACAAAAAGTTAAAAGGTATTGAAGCTTGGCAAAAAAGCGTTTTAAACCAATTGTATAATGCGCTTTTAAGTGAAAGTTTAAACAAAGGCAAACCAGTAACACAAATAATCTCGGAAAAATTAAGCGCCCAACAAGAAACTTTGTCAGAAGAAGAATTTAAAGTTATAATGGACTTAAGTAGGGTACTAAGATTTTAATTATGTATCAGTTTACTGTACCTCAATTTATAGAAGTGGAAGATAAAATCTTAGGTCCTATTACTGTTAGGCAGTTTATTATTTTGTTGATTGATGGAATTTTCTTGGCTATTGCCTGGAAATTATCAGATCTTGCCCTTTTTATTGTTTTTTTGGTTCTTTTTGGTGGGTTGGGTTTAATTTTAGCTTTTGTTAAAATTAATGGTCAGCCTTTTCATTATTTTTTATTAAATTTTTTGCAGACTATGAGAAAACCAACTTTGCGAGTCTGGCAAAGAAAATTTTCTAATAGAGAATTAATGTCTTTGGCTACAACAGAAAAGGAAACCCCACCTCCACCCAGAGCTTACAAAGAAGCTATTAGCACTTCACGTTTAAGTGAAATGATTTTAGTAGTTGATACTGGCGGACGTTATACGCCAGATGAAGAATAAAATATGCAGTCAGCTAAATTAGCCGGCAGAAAACCCAGCGTCTCCACCCAGCAATATTTAGACATTGCTTCTATTCATGATGATGTGGTGGTAATGAAAGACGGGACCTTACGTTCTGTTCTTTTGGTGGCTAGTATTAATTTTTCTTTAAAATCAGAAGAAGAGCAAAACGCACTCGTCAGCGCCTATGCTTCTTTTTTAAATACTTTAGAATATCCTTTACAAATTGTTGTCCAATCTAGAAAATTAAACATAGATAATTATCTGAGTCGTTTGAAACAATCAGAAATAGAGCAAACTAATGAATTACTAAAAATGCAGATCAATGGTTATAGGGAGTTTGTTGGAGAATTAGTAGAGATGGGACAAATTATGAGCAAGAAATTTTTTGCCATAGTGCAATTTAATCCTTTGTCTAATAAAAGAAAAGGTTTTTTTGCCAGGTTGCAAGAAACTTTTATGCCAGCCCTTTTTGTGTCTATTAGAAAAGATATATTTTTAAGTAGAAAAAGAGATTTGATGAGTAGAGTCGGACAAATTCAGGGTCAATTGCAAGGTTTTGGTGTGAACAGTGTAATTTTAGATACTGAAAGTTTAATCGAGCTTTATTATAGTAGTTACAACCCACAATTATCAGACGTTCAAAAATTAGTTGATACTCAAAAATTACAAGTAGAATAATTTGCATATTTATGGCTTTTGCTCCAGAAACAATTGAAGAAAAAAAACTTCGTAAAGGTGGCCCTACAGAAGCAGAGCGCGTGGCTTCTATGAAAAAGAAGTCTCTAGAAGAGACGGTGGTTTTAGAAGAAGAAAGAGTTTATCGTACAGGTGTCACTTCCGTTAAGGATATTATTTCTCCAGCGGTTTTTAAAGTTGATCCTAGCTTTTTGCAATTAGGTGATGTTTTTGCCCGTACTATATTTGTGGTGACCTATCCTCGTTATATTACTGTGGGTTGGTCTTCACCAATTATTAATTTAAACACAGCTTTGGATATTGGCATGTTTTTTTATCCAGTCAGAGCCGATATTATTTTGAAACAATTAAGAAAAAAAGTTGGTATTTTAGAAGCACAGATCATGTCTGATTCGGAAAAAGGTGCTCCTCGTGATCCTTTAAGAGAGACAGCTTTACGTGACATTGAAAAATTGCGTGATGACTTAACTCAGGGAGTGGAACATTTTTTTCAATTTGCTTTTTATGTAACTGTCTATGCGGATAAAAAAGACAAATTAGATAAATTAACAGAAGATGTAGAGGCAATTTTTGGTTCTAAACTTATTTACACCAAACGCGTGTTTTTTCAGGCCGAGCAGGGTTTTAATTCCACTTTACCTTTGGGCAATGACGAACTCATGATTACCTTTAACATGAATACCTCACCCATCGCTTCATCTTTTCCATTTATTTCTTCCGATTTAACATCAGACAATGGTATTTTATATGGGATTAATCGTCATAATAACAGTTTAATTTTGTTTGATCGTTTTAGCTTACAAAATGCCAACATGGTAGTTTTTGCTACCTCTGGTGCGGGAAAAAGTTATACTATCAAATTAGAAATTCTGCGTTCTTTAATGTTAGGTATAGAAGTTATTGTGATTGATCCAGAAATGGAATACAAACATTTATCAGAAGCCGTGGGAGGGACATATATTAATATTTCTTTGGCCTCGGATGCTAAAATCAATCCTTTTGATCTGCCTCGTCCTGTGGGCGAAGAGGTGAGTGTGGAAGATATTATTAGAAGTGCGGTAATTACTGTCAAAGGCTTAATTAGAATTATGCTTGGCACAATCTCTACTCAAGAAGATTCTATTATTGATCGGGCCTTGTTAGAAACTTATGCCAAAAAAGATATTATCCCAGGGGTGGATTTAACCAAAGTAGAGCCGCCAATTATGCAAGATTTCGTGGATATTTTGCAGGGTATGGAAGGGACGGTAGATTTGGTTACTAAATTAAAAAAATATACCGAAGGTACTTTTGCTGGACTTTTTAATTCTACTACTACGGTAGAAATGAATAATAAATTGGTGGTTTTTAGTGTACGTGATTTGGAAGATGAATTAAGACCGTTAGCTATTTATGCTGTGGTAAATTATATTTGGAATGTAGTAAGAAGCGAAAGAAAAAAGAGAATTTTAACTATTGATGAAGCTTGGTGGTTAATGCAGCACGAGGATTCTGCTAAATTTATTTTTGCCTTGGTTAAACGTTGCCGCAAATATTATCTAGGTGTTACTACTATTACTCAAGATGTGAATGATTTCTTACGCTCACCTTATGGGCAAGCTATTGTTAATAACAGTGCTTTACAGATTTTGTTAAAACAAGCCCCAGGAGCTGTGGAGCAAATCGCCAGTACTTTTATGTTGACCCAGGGAGAAAAATATTTGCTCTTGGAATCTGGAGTAGGTGAAGGCATTTTCTTTGCTGGACAGAAACACGCTGCTATCAAAGTGGTGGCTTCTTATACAGAAGATCAGATGGTAACAACAGATCCTAAGCAGCTTTTGGAATTAGAAGAAGCTAAAAAACAATTTGCAGCCGAACAAGCTGGAATTTAATCAGTAAGATTTAATTTTTTGATTTATGACTTTAAGAACTAAAATATTTTTTTACGGCGGCATTATTATTTTGTTTATTGTGGGTTTAATTTTAGCTTTGATCTTTCGTAGCAAAACTCCGGCCCCAGTTAACACGCCGGTAAATAATGCTGTGAATGCACCAGTTAATGGTGCTTTGCCTGGAAATAATCAGCCAATTACTACGGTAGTGCCAGAAAAAAAGGTTACTCCAGAAGAGGTTAAAGTGGCTAATACAGAATTAACCATAAAAAATGTTAGTAAAAATTTTGCTGAACGTTTTGGCTCTTATAGTTTAGAAGCCAATTTTAGTAATTTTACAGAAGTCATGGATTTGGTTACGCCTACTGTTGCGGCTTGGTTAAAAACTTACCCAACTGACTTGTTAAAGAAATTGCCAGAAGGTTTTGAGGGTGTTTCTACTATGGTGTTAAGCCAACAAATAGAATCTTCAACTGTTAGCCAAGCTAATCTTTTAGTTTCTACCCAAAGAGAGGAGACAGTGAAGGGCCAAACTAGACTTTATTATCAAGACATGAAAGTTAATTTAGTGCTCAAGGGTGATAAATGGTTGGTAGATGGAGCCTACTGGCAGTAGCTTTGTGGTTAAGGGGGTTAAAAAAATTTTAATAAAAATCAGGGATTTAATTTTCCCTGTTTTTTGTATTCCCTGCGGATTAGAAGGGAAGGTGATTTGTCTTAAGTGCTTAGATAAAATAAAAGCTCATCCGCAAAGTTTTTATCCTGGTGGTTTTTTAGATGGGGTAGTCTCATTGGGGAATTATCAAGAAAAAATTTTACAAACGGCCATTACAGATTATAAATATAATTTTAGACAAGAGGTGTTTGTAATTTTTCAAAAAATTATTGATGATTGGCAAGCGGATAAGGAGGAGTGGATGGGGAGGCAAGAAAATAGAGATTGGTTAATTGTGCCGGTGCCTTTGCATGTGGACCGTTTTTGGGAAAGGGGATTTAATCAGGCAGAAGAATTAGCTAAGGCTTTGGCGATTAAGTTAGGTTTAAAAACAAATACTAAAATTTTAAAAAGAATAAAAAAAACTAAGAAGCNNNNTCGGGTAATTTGAAAGGCCTTAATATAATTTTGATTGATGATGTTTTTACTACTGGGGCTACTCTACAGGAGTGTGCTAAGGTTTTAAAGCAAGCCGGGGCAGGTTTGGTTTGGGCAATAACTATAGCTAGAGAATATTAAGGCTTGCAAAGTAGATTAAATTTTGTTAGTATAACACCATGTTTGGAGAGTTGGCCGAGTGGCTTAAGGCAGCAGTTTGCTAAACTGCGCCCCCGTAAGGGGGCTCATAGGTTCGAATCCTATACTCTCCGCCAATTAAGGAAGGGTGGCAGAGTGGTCGAATGCACCAGTCTTGAAAACTGGCGCCCTTTTACGAGGGCCGTGAGTTCGAATCTCACCCCTTCCGTTGCCAAAAACACCTCCCTAAAAGAGGTGTTTTTGTTTTAAGTAATTTTCATTTATGGTTGGTCTTGACAAAAGCCTAAAAATGTGCTATAATTTAAAGTCAAAATTAGTTCTTTTTAAAGCAGATTTCTCTCTATTTGTGCCTTATTTAAAAGGGTAGAGATAGGGAGAAATCCTGAGGATTCACACCCAAGCTACGGGGGAGAAACCGTAGTAAGACTGAAAGCAAGGAGGCACGAAATGCGGATTCAGGTTCGAACTGGTGACATCGCTCGTGAGCCCGCGGAGGTCCTCATCACGGCCATCAATTCCGGTGGCATGTGGTTCGGTGGCATCGACGGCGTCATCCAGCGCGCGGCGGGCAAGCTGTTCCACAGCCAGGCGGCAGCGGCCATGCCTCTTCTCGACGGACGGACCGTGGTCGCGAGGAACGGCGGGCACGCGCACAGCGGCGCGTTCAAGAACGTCGTGTTCGTGGTGGATGACCTGCAGCAGCGCCTGCGGGAAATCATCTACGCTGGTCTGACGGCGGCGGACGGCGCAGGCTTCAAGACCGTGACCATTCCGACCATCCGCATGGGCGTGATGCTCGGAGCCGTGGAACATACCGTGGAAGAAGCGGTCGAGGAGATGGCCCT
>JAPLWR010000039.1:8692-14352 GCA_026396495.1 Candidatus Magasanikiibacteriota bacterium
TGGGTGTCGCCAAGTTCCTGAAGAACTACCCCCAGAACACCATCCAGACCGTTACCTTCGTCGTTTACAACGACTCCCACACCGTCAGCCTCCTCGAGAAGGCCTTCAAGTAGGCCACCACCAACAACCCAACAGTAACGTCCCCACCCACCTGCGATTGCATCAACGGTGGCTTTTTTTATTCATTAATGATAAACTAAGCTTAAATTCGTTCCAACATCGTCCCACAATCCCCGTTGAGAAAAGCACCTCCCTAAAAGAGGTGTTTTTTATATTGATTTTTTACTAGTTAAATGTTACCCTAAATTTAGGAGGTGTTTTATGTGTAGTCCTAAAGTCGATCTTGGTCTCCCGGGTCATCAATGTATGGATCGTGGTGGTCCAAAGTCGTCATTGGTTCGACGAGAAATAGATTCTCTTGGGGGTATTGACCCAGTAGAACCTCCACTTACCGATGCAGAGCTTAAAGAACGTTTTTATCGTTTGCCTAGATTTTCAAACGAGGACCGAAGACTGCCATTGAGAAAGGATGCTTAGTTCTTCTCTTGTTCTTTTATTATTTTGGCACAAAGCTAAAACAGACAACTCTTTTAACAATTCCCTCCGCCTGCGATTGCATCAACGGTGGTTTTTTTATTTTTCAATAATAATCTAAGCTTAAATTCGTTCCAACATCGTCCCACAATCCCCGTTGCCAAAAGCACCTCCCTAAAAGAGGTGTTTTTGTTTTAATTTTAGTTTCAATCTTGACTTTGAATAAGGGTTTTGCTACTCTACTATGTCTGGCTCATGGTGAGTCAGTATTTTTCAAAGAAGGAGTCTAGAAATGGAAAAGGTAGTTTTGCCCTTCATGGGTACACATGTGGCCAATTTGGCTTTGAACAGGCAGATTGGACTGGTGGTTTTGCTTTCTGGCCCGCAGCGAACCTGTGGACTCACCTCTATCTCGCATGAAAGTTGGTTGAATGATCAGCTTCAAGTTGCGGGGTGGATGATTCAGGATTTCTTGGATTTTCCTCGTGAAGACGGAGAAGACTTTCCTCAGCCTTGGATCAAGGTACCGGAGTGGAAGGTCAAGGTGAATGAGAGTCCTGACAAGGCCGAGAAGGCTCAGTTTGAGGGAGTGTTGCGGCAGATCACTGCCGAAGCGCAGGCGTTTGGTGCTGAGCTTTGGAATCCCAAGAATGAAGAGGCACGAGTTTTTCTGTTGCGCCTTGTTTCCCAGATCAACGAGTGCGTTCTTTATACCAATCGGCGTCTCGAGGCCATCAAGGTGTGTTTGCGTTTGTGTGATCTTGGTGAAAACCCCAACCTGACCGATTTTCAGGAAGAGCTTCTGACTGTCGGTCCGCGGCTTGCTCAAGAGATCGTGGATGTTTGCGCCATGGGCATGGGCATGCTCGGTGTCTCGGCCGTTGGTTATTGTGGAATCAAGAACTCCTTTTCTGCTCTTTCCCTTTTTGCGACGGATCTTCACGTGTTCATCTGTGGGCTCTTGACCGAAGAGGCAATCAGGCGTGGTTATACCAGGCCGGTGTAGTCTTAGTTGCATCGAGCTCGTAACTTCGTTTAATACTTATCTTTGCCAACAACTGAAAACAATAATTACCCACCCGCGATTGTATCAAAGGTGGCTTTTTTTATTTACCCTTCTAACTCTTTTATTAAGATCATTTCTTTGATATAATTATCTAAAGACTATTTTAAACCCCTAAACATATGGGCCTAAAAAAACCCGAAAAAACAATTCCGGTGGTGGAAAAAAATGATTTTTTTTCCAATCTTATTACTAGAGTCAAAGAAAAAACTCAAAAAGAAAAACCTGATTGGGAGTTAGATAGTAATGAAGGGCAGTTGTCAGTCGATGTTGGCCAACAAGATAACAAATTAGTTATTGTTGCTACCATCGCAGGCGCTAAACCAGAAGATATTACGGTTAATATTCATAATGATCTTTTAACTATCAGAGGCAAAAGAGAGAAGGAAATAGAATTAAAAGAAGATGATTATTTTTATCGTGAATGTTATTGGGGTAGTTTTTCTCGCACGATTGTTTTGCCAGTAGATGTTTTAACCGATGAAGCTGTAGCGACTTTTAAAAATGGAGTTTTAACAATTGTGGTACCTAAAGAATCGTCCAAAAAGAAGGTGCCAATAAAAGTGATGGAATAATATGGCTAAAGAAAAAAAGGTTTCTTGTGTAATAGATAGATTAGAGGAAGACAAAGCGGTTTTAAAATTTGACGATGGGCAAAAATTAACCATTGCCATAGATTTTTTACCAGAAGACTCTGTTGAGGGGAGTGTACTGGATATTAATTTTAAAGAAGAGGGAGGAGCTGAGGAAGAAAGAGCTAAGCAAGCCAAAGCGATTTTGAATCAGATTTTGAAAAATAAATAATTATGGAAGAAACAGTAGAAAAAAAAGTAGGTGGATTTAGGTGGTCTTTGTGGCTGGTAGTCTTGGCCTTTTTTTTGTTTGTACTTTTTATTGCTGGTTTTTTGGCCTTATTGGTTAAGTTGCCAGAAAATGTCGTGGCCCGTGGTGTAACTATTGGGCAAATTGATTTAGGAGGACTAACTAAGGAGCAAGCAGAAAAAATTATTACCAGACAAACTGACGCTGTAGAAAATCAAGGAGTGTCTTTTGTTTATAAAGATATTAATTTAAATTTAGTTTCTATTAAACATTCGGTTACCAACCCAGAAATTTCTGCCACTATTTTTGATTATGATCCAGAGGGAACAATTAAAAGAGCATTAGAAATGGGGCGTAAAGGTAATAATGCTAATCAAATAATCACTCGTTTGTATCTGCGCCTTTTTGGTATCAAAATAGATCCTGTTTATGATTTATCTTCTGAGGAAGCCTCCCGTTTTCTTAAAGAGGGGTTGTTTTCTTATGAGGAGTCAACTCAAAATGCTTTTTTAAAGGTAGAAAATGGACAAATTTTAAAAGTTAATGTGGTAGGCGAGGTTGCGGGAAAATCTTTTGATTATTCCATCGCTTTAAAAGATTTACAAAAACGTCTTAATAATTTAGATTCTTCAGATATTCTTTTGCATTTTAATAATACTACTCCAGAGGTTACCAAAGCAGAGGCAGAAAAATTAGTGCCTGTTTTAATGGAATCTTTGTCTAAAGGGGAAATTATTTTACAATCAGGACAAAAAGAATTTGTTATTAAGCCGTTAGAGTGGGGTAATTGGGTAGAGGTAACTAAAGAAAACAAACAAGTAAAATTAGTTGTTAAAGAGGATCTTTTAAAGGCCTATTTGCAAGATAAAATTAATCCAGAAATAGAATCAGAATTTGAAGAGGCAAAATTTGTAGTAGAAAATGGTAAGGTCAAAGAATTTAAATCAGGTAAAGAAGGTCAAAAAATTAATATAGAATTAGTTTTTAAAGCAGTGCAAGAAGCTTTGTTTAATGGGGGAGAAAGAAAAATTCAGTTAGTTACAGAAGTTGTTCAACCTGGATTAACTTTAGACAAAGTAAATAGTTTTGGAATTAAAGAATTATTAGGTGAGGGGAGAACTAATTTTAAAGGAAGTCCAACTAATCGACGTAAAAATATTGCTGTCGGGGCTGCCGCTTTTAATGGCATTTTAATTGCCCCTAATGAAGTGGTTTCCACTATTTCTAAATTAAAACCAATTGATGATACTAATGGTTATGTGCCAGAATTAGTTATTAAGGGTAATAAAACTACACCAGAGTTTGGCGGTGGTTTGTGCCAAGTATCTACAACTTTTTTTAGAGCGGTTTTGGCATCTGGCTTGCCGGTTTTAGAAAGAGCGGCCCACGCTTATCGTGTTTCTTATTATGAACCACCAGTAGGCATTGATGCTACTATTTATGATCCTGCTCCAGATTTTAAATTTGTAAATGACACAGTTAATTATATTTTAGTTCAGACAAGAATAGAGGGCGATGTTTTAATTTTTGAATTTTGGGGTACTAAAGATGGTCGGGTGATAAAAAGAACAGATCCAGTTGTAAATAATTTTAAATCGCCTCCAGCTCCAAAATTAATTGAAACTTTAACTTTGCCAGTTGGGCAAAAGAAGTGTACGGAAAAAGCTCACGCCGGAGCAGATGCCCTGTTTTATTATACTGTTACTTATGCTGATGGTAGTATCAAAAATCAAGAATTTAAAAGCCGATATAAACCTTGGGGAGAAGTGTGTATGATTGGGGTAGAAAAATTAAGTGAACCAACGGTTGAGGGAATATTTTCCGCCTCTTCTACATCATCAGGTGGTGAGACTCTTGTGCCAAGCATTCCGCCAGTTCCAGTAACTGTTAGCCCATAAAAAAACAAGTCCTTTTCCTTTCGGAATTGGACTCGCTTCATTTAAAAGCCTTTTTAAAGTAGGTGTTCAAGAAGATTTGTCAAAGGAGAAGTCGAGCCCGGAGGCCAGATCTATCCTTCGACAAATCCCCATGCTTGTCGTGAACACCTACTTTGTTTGGGCTTTTTTAGTTTGGCCTATCTAGGCTTAAACCAAGATGACTGTTAATCATACCATAGTTTAAATTGTTTGTCAAGGGGTAGGGTTGGCAGGGGATTTTTTAAGGCTGATTAAAGATAAAAAAACCGCCTTACCTCGTAGTTGCTACGTGGGGGCGGTTGTCGGAGTTAAGGCGGGAGTTGGTGGGATGGTTAGAAGGGGTAGCGGCGGCCAAGTGGGCGGCGGTTGTTGGGGCGGGGCGGGTTGGTTCGGTTGGGCGGGGTGGGGAGTCGAGGCGGGAAGGCCCAGCGCCACAGAGCCACGATTCCACGTCCCAGGAGCCGGAAGAACCAGCGCAGGAATCGGCCAAGAACCTTCTTGCCGCCTTTGGCCAGGGGCTTGCCCACTGCCTTGCCTGCAGCTTTGGCCAGTTTGTTCTGACCCAGAAGGCTGAAGCAGAAGTACCCTGCCAAGAGAACGAGCGCCAGTGAAAAGATCAGACCTTGCAGGTCGCCAAGCATCAAAATCCTCCAGCTTTGACCAAGTATTATAGCACAAAAAAGGCCTTTTGTCAAGGCTAATACATCTTAAAACCGCTCCATTTTAGGAGCGGTTTCTTAATATTTTTCTATTTCGATTTGGATTATAAATTATTTTTTAATTATCTTGTCCACCAATCCGTATTTTAAGGCTTCTTCTGGAATCATGAAATTATCACGATCAGTATCTTTTTCAATTTTATCTATTGGTTGCCCAGTGTGAAAGGACAAAATTTTATTTAGTTTGTCTTTTATTTTCAAAATATGTTCAGCGCGAATTTTGACATCTGTGGCTTGCCCTTCAGCTCCGCCCATTACTTGGTGAATCATAATTTCAGCATTGGGTAAAATAAATCTTTTACCTTTTTGGCCGGCAGCCAAGAGTACCGCTCCCATAGAAGCAGCCATGCCCACGCAGATAGTGGAAACATCTGGTTTGATGTATTGCATGGTGTCATAAATTGCTAACCCAGCAGTAACTGATCCACCTGGGCTATTGATATACAATTTAATCTCTTTGTCTTTGCTTTGATTTTCTAAAAATAAAAGTTGGGCAATAATAATATTGGCTACATCATCGTCAACTGCTGTACCCAAGAAAATTATTCTATCTTTTAAAAGACGAGAGTAAATATCATAGGCGCGTTCGCCGTAGGTAGTTTTTTC
>JAPLWR010000039.1:14416-15391 GCA_026396495.1 Candidatus Magasanikiibacteriota bacterium
GAAATTGAGACTTAAGACCATTATCGTATCTAGACATATTTTTAAAATTAGTTTACGTAATCTAATTTTATGGCTTTTAAGTGGTTTTGTCAATTTAAAAAAGGGGGGAAAGAATTGCTCTTTCCCCCTGATATGTTAGAGGCTGATTGCTCGGGCAATAACAACTCGTTTGTCATCGCCGCCATACTTTTGAATGATTTGGAAACCAGTTCTGATCCACCAGTTAAAGATTTTCACATCAGGCCGGCTTCTGGCTACAATCACCTGACAGCCCCTTTCTGCCAAGATTTCTTCAGCCTGGGTCCAGAGATTTTTGCCTAGCCCGCGCAATCTGAGATTGGGGGTTACGCCAACCTCATCAATATAGCCCAAGGGAACTGCGCCAAATTGTTCATTGATGGTTTTAGCTAGACCAGGTAGACCAATCTTTTTTTCCAAATCCACGCTATTAGTGGGGTAGCCCCAACAAAAACCAACCGCTTCTTGTCCAAGAGTGACAATTCGGGAAGTAGATTTTTCCGTGATCTCATGGAAAATGTCATTTCTGACATCTTCTTTGTCCCAGAAGAAAACCAGATTACCACCACAAGAACATTTTCTAGTGGGGAGATCGGAAGAGCACAGTTTCCATAATAGATCTCCATTGTAAAGAACGGTGTTTTGTCCCCAACACCCTATGTGTTAGTGACAAAATGATATTCTTTATGTAACAAAAAATCGCTTGGAAAAGCGATTTTGTCTCAAACAAAAACTAGACGTTCTTATTTGAGACGCTAAAGATGATGTAATCTGTCTATCATTAAACGATATCCACCCTTACCCGTATTTAACCACTTGGATATTCTAGCGACAGTGGTGGAGCTAAGACCTGTTTGTTGTTCTATGATGGAATAGGAGATATTGGAATCCAGCATTTTGGCCGCCTGCCAACGATTACCCATTTTTTCAATTTCTTTTTGGGTTAAGAGGTCACGA
>JAPLWR010000039.1:15420-25256 GCA_026396495.1 Candidatus Magasanikiibacteriota bacterium
AAAAAAGGCCTGAGCTTCTTCTGGATTTTTGAGCTTAAGAATGGCTTGAAAAAGATTTTTAGTTAATTGTGCTTGGTTCATAGAGGCTTTACTTTAATAAAGTGCTTTACTAAGATAAAGTATAACATGAAACTAAAAAGCGGTCAAGGACCGCCTGTGGATAAAGTGGAAGTGGTATTTAAAGTTTTAAACTACTTGCCAGATCCCGTCTTTTTCTTCTAATTGGCCTTTGATAGAAAAACCAGCGGCTTTGGCATGTCCGCCACCACCAAAGATTTGGGCAATCTTGCTAACGTCCGTATCAGGGTGAGTAGTGCGCAAACTTCCTTTAATAACCCCATTATCTTTTTCTTTGAGTAACATAATAATTTTAGCACCAGAAAGATTATTTAAAAAATTAGCCAAACCTTCTATTTCTTCCTCTTCTATTTTATTATTAGCCAAATCTTCTTTAGTGATTACAGCGGTGGCTATATCGTATTGTTCATTTTTTTGAAGACGACTAAAAACATGGCCCCAAAGTTTCAATCCTTCTAAGGTTTTGTTTTTTAAAGTGTAACCTTGGATCAAACGTAAGTTGGCACCAGCACTCATGAGGCGACTAGCAATTTTTAATGAAGAAGCCGATGTGGCTGGGTTAGTGAAGTGGCCGGTATCAGTCACGATGCCAGTTAAAAGACAGGTGGCCAAATGTTTATCAATATCAATATCGTTCACTTGAAAAAAACGGTACAAAACTTCTGTAGTAGAAGCAGCATCAGCAATCACCAAATTGTGATGGCCATAAAATTGATTGGTGGCGTGATGATCGATGTTAATAATAGTAGGTGAGTATTCTAAATTTTTTAGATGATTTTCTACTCCAGCATAAAGCAAGTCACCTGAATCAAAAACCACCACTACATCAAAATAATGTTTTTGAAAAATTTCTGGGTCCATGACAAAGTATTCTAAGTGGGGGAGGAAGGCCAAATTTTTATTAAGAGGAGTAGCACAAAAAGCCGTGTGATTTTTGTTCACGGTTCTTAAATATTGCATTAGAGCGCAGGCGCTAGAGAGGGTGTCTCCGTCCGGGTTTTTGTGGGAAACAATAAGGATGTTTTCTGCTCCAAGCAGCTCTTGGTGAATTTTTTTAGCTTCAGTTATCATTTATTAGTCTTTAAGGTAATCAAGGGAGTATAACTGACTTGGCGTTTTAAGTCAAGACTGATATAATAGTTCTGTTAATTGCCTTATAATTATGTACTTACAGCGTTTAGAAATTCATGGA
The DNA here is from genome assembly GCA_026396495.1 of Candidatus Magasanikiibacteriota bacterium. Taxonomy (GTDB): domain Bacteria; phylum Patescibacteriota; class Patescibacteriia; order Magasanikbacterales; family UBA10003; genus GWC2-40-17. The sequence goes on from JAPLWR010000039.1 coordinate 16,691, forward strand.
TTTAAGTCTTTTGCCCAAAAGACTGTTTTGGAGTTTTTGACACCTCAAAATACCAAGAAAGGCATTACCTCTATTGTAGGGCCAAATGGGTCTGGAAAAAGCAATGTAGCTGACGCTATTCGTTGGGTTTTAGGTGAACAATCTTTAAAGACCTTACGTGGTAAAAAGAGCGAGGATGTAATTTTTGCTGGCTCGGATAAAAAGGCGCGTTTGGGGGTAGCCGAGGTTTCTTTGGTGTTGAATAATGAAGATAATGAGGCACCGATTGATATGTCTGAAGTGGTTATTACTAGACGTATTTATCGTGATGGTAATAGCGAATATTTGATTAATAATCATCAGGCCAGGTTGCAGGATATTGTGATGCTTTTGGCTAGAGCCAGGTTTGGTCAAAAAAATTATTTGGTTATTGGCCAGGGTATGGCTGATTATATTTTGCGGGCCACACCAACCGAACGCAAAGAATTATTAGATGAAGCCGCTGGGATTAAAGAACTGCAAATTAAAAGACAGATGTCTTTTAATAAATTAGAATCTTCTCAAAATAATTTGGTGCAGGCTGAAGGAATTTTAAAAGAGATTGAGCCACGGCTTAAATATTTACAACGTCAAACCAGGCGCTTAGCTGAAAGAGAAGTAGTAGAACAGGATTTGCGTGATTTACAAAAAAAATATTACGGTCATTTGTGGAATAATTTAGCCGTGCGTTTAGGAGAATTTTCTAAGCAGTACGCACGGGTAGATGAAGAATTACAAAAAAAGAAAAGTGAACAACAAGAAATATTAAATCGTTTTAAAAATTTAGAAGAAAAAACAGTTGCCTCGCAAGAATTTTTGGATTTGCAAAAAAAATACGAAGAAGTTTTATCTGCTCGTAGCCGGGTTCAGGAAAAGAAATTTAAGATGCAGAGTCAGTTAGAATTATTGCGGGTGCGTGCAGAAAGGGTAGTGGGCGGAGGGGCCATGTCCTATGATAATATTATTGTTGAACTAGAAGTTTTATTAAAAGACCAAGAAGATTTAATCAATAAGGTAGCAGCTGTAAAAACTTTGGCGGACTTGCCAGCTTTACAAAAAATATCAGTAGGTACTAAAGAAAAAACCGCAGCTTTGTTAACTAAAATTAAAAATCCCAGTGGCACCAAAAAAGAATATGTGCCAGATGTGGCTTTGGTTAAAGAATTAACAGATTTAGATGCAGAATTACAGAAATTAGCGCAAGAAATTACCTCTGTTAATAAAGCCATGCAGGATTTAAATGAAGCTGAAAAACAAAAGAAGGGTGAAATTTTTGAGTTACAAAGAATTTTACAAGCCAAACAATTAGAGGTGCACAGAGTAGAACAAGAATTAAATGGCGTGCAAATAGAATTGGCTAAATTAGAAACTAGACGTGATGGTTTGGCAGAGGAAATTAGTTTGGAAATGGGAGAATTAGCTTCCGAGGTTAAATTACAACCTCAGGTTGTGGAACCAATTTTGCCAGAGGAAATTCAGCCTCAGATTTATAAATTAAAACATCAACTAGAATTGATTGGTGGGATTGATCAGGAGATTGTGGCCGAGCATAAAGAAACAGAGGAACGTTTTAATTTTTTATCAACTCAAATTACAGATTTACACAAAGCTATTGAAGATGTTATCTCTACTATTAGTGATTTAGATAGAGTAATGAAAGAAAAGCGTGATGATGCCATGCATAAAATTAATGATGAGTTTGATCGCTTCTTTAAAATTTTGTTTAATGGTGGATCAGCCAAACTGATAATGCTTTATGAGGATCCAACCAAAAAAGTAGAAGAGGAGGGTTTAGAAATAGAAGAACCAGAAGAATCAAAGGCCCAAGATTTGTTACAACAAAATGGCGAGCCAATTTTAGTGGGGATAGATATTCAAGCCACGCCGCCAGGTAAAAGAATTAAAGATATTAATATTTTGTCTGGTGGAGAAAGGGCTTTGGCTTCAGTGGCCTTGATTTGCGCTATTTTATCTTACAGTCCGTCTCCCTTTGTGGTTTTAGATGAAGTAGACGCTGCCTTGGATGAATCTAATTCCATGCGTTTGGCAGAAATTATTGATCAATTATCAGCTAGAACTCAATTTATTGTCATTACTCATAACCGCGCCACCATGACTAAAGCTCAGGTATTATATGGTGTAACTATGGGGGACGACGGCATTTCCCGTCTTTTATCTGTTAAATTAGAAGAGGCGGAGAAATTAGTTAAAAGATAGCTAGCCCTTGACTAATTTATCTTTTTTCTCTATACTGTAAATACTTAAAATTAAAGGTAAATTTTTTATTATGTTGACTATTAAATTAGCCAGATTCGGCAAAGCTAAAGAACCTACTTTCAGATTGATCTTGACTGAAAAAACCAAAAATCCTAATAGTGCTTATTTGGAAAATTTGGGTTCTTATGATGCTCGTAAGAAAGTTATTGTTTTAAAAGCTGACAGAATTACTTATTGGATTAGCAAGGGAGCTCAAACTACCACTACTATTCATAATTTGTTAGTTGATCAAAAAGTTATTTCTGGTGACAAGATCAAAAAAGTTAAATTAACTGCCAGACGTAAGGTTAAATTAGCTGAAAAAAAGAAAGCAGCTGAAACCAAGGCTACAGAAGTTAAACCTGTTGAAGCCGCTCCTGCTGAAGTTAAGGCTGAATAAAAAGTAGTAACTTGCTATTAGATTGGCTTTTGAAAGAAAATGTATTATACTGTTTATAGTCCTGGGTGAGGGAAAAACCCATGCGCCAGTCGACAGGACCTTTAAAAAAGAGAATTAATCAGAGAAGTTTATGACAACCAATGCCGATCAACAGTTTGTAGAAATGGTCGTCCGGGCAATCGTTGGTAATCCGGAAGATGTCAAAACCGAACGCACCGTTGATGAGAGAGGTGTTTTAATCACTCTCCACATTAACCCAGCTGATATGGGTTATGTCATCGGTCGCCAAGGTCAAACTGCCAGATCCATTCGTACTCTTTTGAAGATCGTAGGCGCTAAGAATAACGCCCACGTGAATCTAAAGATTTACGAACCGGAAGGTTCCCGCGGTCCTCGTCCAAGACCCGTAGAAGCGGTGGACACTTCAGCAGTAGATGATTTGAATATCTAAATTCGACAATTAAAACAATCCCGAGTAATCGGGGTTGTTTTGTTTAGAGATTTAGTTTATTATTAAGACAACTATGCAATTTGATATATTAACAATTTTCCCCAAAATCATTGAAGATTATGCCGGAGAGAGCATTTTAAAAAGAGGTGTTGCTGCCGGTATTATTAAAATAGTTGCTCATGATTTTAGAAAGTTTACTACAGATAAACATCATAAAGTTGACGATAGTCCTTATGGAGGAGGAGCGGGGATGGTTTTAAAAGTAGATCCAATTTATAATTGTTTGGAGTCTTTAGGTTTAGTTAAAGATGGTAAGAAAAAAAAACAGGCCGGTACCAAAATAATTATCATGGATCCGGCCGGTAAAAAATTTGATCAAAAAAAAGCTAAACAATTTAGTAAATTAAAAAAGTTAGTGGTGATTTGCGGACGCTACGAAGGTTTTGATGAACGGGTTTATAAATTTGTAGATGAAAAAATTTCTATTGGGGATTATGTTTTGTCCGGTGGGGAGCTAGGAGCTATGGTAGTTACAGAAGCAACAGCTAGATTGTTGCCTGGTGTCTTGGGTAACGAGGAATCTTTAAAAGAAGAAACTTTTGAAAGTAAAGAGAAAATGGGCATAGCTGAATATCCACACTATACTCGTCCATCTGGAAACCATAAGAAAATTTATGAGTGGAGGATTAAAAAAAGCCGTTAATTTTTTAAAGAGTTGGGATTTTTGGGGCCCAGCTGTAGCCGGTCTCATTGGCGGACTGGTTTTTTTTATTTTTTTTGGAGAAACTTTTTGGCCTCAAAATATTGATTGGATTTTAGCTGATGGCAGCGATACCTCTCAACTTCAATTGGGTTGGGAATTTTTTAGAAATTCCGCTTGGGTTTGGCCTTGGGGCATAATTAAAAATTTAAATTATCCAGCAGGTATCTCTGTTTTATATACTGACTCTTTGCCATTGTTGGCTATCTTTTTTAAATTATGGCGTAATATTCTTCCAGCCAATTTTCAATACATTGGGTTGTGGATGTTTATTTCTTTTATTTTGCAGGGTGTTTATGGTTTTTTATTAATGCGTTTAATAAAAAAAGATACCCTCTTAAATATTTTGGGTAGTCTCTTTTTTATTTTTAGTCCCATTGTTTGGCAAAGAATTGCCGGCCATGCTCCTCTGGTTAGTCATTTTGTTGTTTTAGCTACTTTATATATTTGTCTAAGCAGAAAGCCAATTTTACGTGCATATCATTGGGGATTTATTTTAATTACAGCTTTGTTTACACATCCTTATTTATTTTTTATGATTGCGCCGTGGTGGTTGGTAGAGCAAATACGGTTGTATAAATTAACTTCAAAAATTAAATGGTGGGTAAGTAATTTAATTATTTTATCTTTGTTAGGTGCTTTATCCTTTATAATAGGAATGTGGACACAAGGGGAAGGGGGAGCCGGTGGCTTTGGCGAATTTTCCATGAATTTAAATTCGCTTTTTAATTCCATGGGTTGGTCAAAAATTATGCCGGAGTGGCCCATTGCTCAGTTTCAATTTGAGGGTTTTAATTATTTAGGTTTAGGTGTTTTGCTTTTAGGTGTTTTTTCTTGTTATTTTTTTGTTTTTAAAAAACGTCAGTTTTTTTTATCAGTTTTAAAAAGATTTTGGCCATTTTTACTAGTCTCTGTTTTTTTAACTATTTTGGCCTTGAGTAACAAAGTTTATTTTAATGCTCATTTAATTTTTTCTTATCCTTTGCCAAAGTTTATAGAAAATATTTTTAGTATCACCAGGTCATCTGGCAGAATGTTTTGGCCCGTTTATTATTTATTAGTTTTTGCGGCCTTGTTTCCTTTGTGCTTTTTAAAAAGATCAGTAGCTATTATAGTTATTTGTCTAGCACTTATTTTCCAGTTAGCTGATTTATCAAGAGGTTTGTTTAGGCAAAATTTAAACTACACAGATAAAGTTGAACAGTTTCAATCCCAAACATCTTTTTGGCGGGAGTATATTAGTTGGGGTTATGTTTTTTCTAACTATAAACACGTTGTGATTTTACCTTATTTTAATCGTTTTGATTTACCTATTTCTTTTTTGGTTGCTAGAAATAGCAAAACTTTAAATGTGGGTTATTTTGTCAGAAAGCAAGCTGGTACAGAATCTTTTATAAGTGAACAGACTTTAAAAATTTGTAGCGGAAATTTTGATAAAGACACAGCCTATTTATTTTTTGATAATTTATATAAATGTTTACCACCAGTGGAAACTGCACCTAACAAGTATACTTTGAAGAAGGTTTTTAATTTTTTTGTTTTATCGCCACAATAACCTTTAAATTAGGTGGGCTATATCCTTTATCCGCCCCTTATTCAAAATTTGTGGATAACTTAAACTTAAGGACTTGACAGGGTTTTTGGGATATAGTATACTCTTATCACACAGAAAAACATCAAAATTTAGCCATTTTTCTAAGTCCGGGAACTCCGGATACTAGAAGAAGAAAAAACAGCAACTCAAATCTGGGTTTCTGTTTTTTCTTCGCCTAAAGTAGTGAAGAATAGAACTTTGAAAATTCAAAGCAAACCTAGACATTAAACACAAGACATTAAACAAGTGATAGAAAAGTCTATTCAATCAAAGTTATGCTTCAACGGATGTTGGAGTAACTTCAAAAAAATTAAACTGTAGTTCTTCGGAATTACAGACAGTTATATTTGAGAGCCAAAAATCTCAATTTATTTATTGAGAGTTTGATCCTGGCTCAGGATGAACGCTGGCGGCGTGGGTAAGGCATGCAAGTCGAACGTATTAATTTGTGATTACATCAATGATTAGTAAGTGGCAAACGGGTGAGTAACACATTGGTAACCTACCTTGAAGACGGGTATAATTTTCCGAAAGGAAAACTAATTCCCGATGGTCATGAGGGGACACAAGTCATTCTCATGTAAAGTTCCAAAAGAACGCTTCAAGAGGGGCCTATGGTCTATCAGCTAGTTGGTGAGGTAAAAGCTCACCAAGGCTATGACGGATAGCGGGCGTGAGAGCGCGACCCGCCTCACTGGGACTGAGACACTGCCCAGACTTCTACGGAAGGCTGCAGTCACGAATCTTCCCCAATGGACGAAAGTCTGAGGGAGCGACGCCGCGTGTAGGATGAAGGTCTTCGGATCGTAAACTACTTTTATAAGGGACGAATCTTGACGGTACCTTATGAATAAGAGGTTGCTAACTCTGTGCCAGCAGCAGCGGTAATACAGAGACCTCAAGCGTTATCCGGATTTATTGGGCGTAAAGCGTCCGCAGGTGGTTTGTAAAGTCATTAGTAAAATCTCGGGGCTCAACTCCGAACCTGCTAATGATACTCACAAACTTGAGGATGGGAGAGGTGAGCGGAATTGCCGGTGTAGTAGTAAAATGCGTTTATATCGGCAAGAACACCAGAGGCGAAGGCGGCTCACTGGAACATTCCTGACACTAAGGGACGAAAGCGTGGGGAGCGATACGGATTAGATACCCGTGTAGTCCACGCCCTAAACGATGGATACTAGATTTTGGCAGTATCGACCCTGTCAGAATCGGTCAAAAAAGCTAACGCGTTAAGTATCCCGCCTGGGAAGTACGGCCGCAAGGCTAAAACTCAAAGGAATAGACGGGGACCCGCACAAGCGGTGGAGCATGTGGTTTAATTCGACGGTAAACGAAAAACCTTACCAGGGCTTGAAATGTAGCTGCTAATCCCGAGAAACCGGGACTCCTTCGAGGGTGCTACACAGGTGCTGCATGGTTGCCGTCAGCTCGTGCCGTGAGGTGTACCATTAAGTTGGGTAACGAGCGCAACCCCCGTGTTATGTTATTTTTTACATAACAGACTGCCCCTGCCTGTGTTCATTTTTTAAAAAAAGTGAATAGAGGCAGGGGAGGAAGGAGGGGATGACGTCAAATCAGCATGGCTCTTACGTCCTGGGCCACACACGTGCTACAATGGATAGTAACAATGGGTTGCCAAGTCGCGAGACGGAGCTAATCCCATCAAACCTATCCCCAGTTCAGATCGCAGTCTGCAACTCGACTGCGTGAAGTAGGAATCGCTAGTAAACGCCGATCAGCTATGCGGCGTTGAATACGTTCTCGGGTCTTGTACTCACCGCCCGTCAAGCCAAGGGAGTTGGGGACGCCTGAAGGCTGGGTTTATCCCGGTCCAAGGTGGAATCAGCAACAGGGGCTAAGTCGTAACAAGGCATGTGTAGCGGAAGCTGCGCATGGATCACCTCCTTTCTAAGGAGTCACTTATCAGTAATGATATGACTTCAGTCGAGATGAAAAACTCAATTTTCATCGAATAGTTTTTTTCTATCACTTGTTTGGTGTCTTTTAAAAAGAATGAAAAGTCTATCTACTCTTGACCTCATCGCAATTTTTTGTGATAATAATGATGTTGAAAAGAGCAGGTAGACTTTTTTAATAGATGGTAATTTGCCCAAGGGATTAAACCCATATGGGCGCGTAGCTCAGTTGGTTAGAGCGCGTCACTGATAATGACGAGGTCGTAGGTTCGATTCCTACCGCGCCCACCATAGGGCGGCTAGCTCACTTGGTTAGAGCGCGTCGTTGACATCGACGAGGTAATAGGTTCGATTCCTATGCCGCCCACCATTGTTTTATCAACAAGTTGTTTGATAAATTTTATGTTTACTTTTTCTCAATTTAGAAAAAATATTCTTTTAAGGGATAGTCTTGTGGCTATCTTTTTGTTTTTTATCGGATTTATTTTATATAGATCAATTATTAATGTTGGTTTTTTAAGTGATGATTGGCATAGTCTTTTTATCGCAGCTAACGAAGGTCCGATCTGGAAATTTTTTACCACCAATATTATTGGTACTAAGGTGTTATATATTAATTTCTCGTTTATTTAATGATTGGCTAGTGGGTTTTTTGGCTGGGACAATTTTTTTAATAATACCTAGTCAGGTGGAATCAGTGGCCTGGATTTCTGTTCAATTACATCTTTTGGCCACCCTCTTCTATTTAGCAAGCCTCGTGGCATACGAACGATTTGCAAATACAAAAAAAGGTAAAATTTACATTTTGGCCTTGTTTTTAGCTTTGCTTTCTCTTTTGACTAAAGAAATAGGTATCACTTTTATTGTGGGTTTTATTTTAATGGATCTTTATAAAAAGACTTCCTGGAGAAAAATTTTGCAACGGTTGATTGCCCCTGCGCTTTTGATCGGGGTATACTTTGGGCTAAGATTTAATGCTACAGGTATTCTTTTTGGCTATTATGGCCAAGCGCAATCTGGTAAAAGTTTGTTGGAAATGATGCGGATGTTTATCGAGATGACTGTTAATTTGTTTTTTTCTTATCCAGAACGGGTGGTTTTTGCTAATTGGTTTTTTAATCATCTTTTTATTTATATTTTATTAGCCATTTTATTTTTAGTTGGTAGC
>JAPLWR010000039.1:25263-27594 GCA_026396495.1 Candidatus Magasanikiibacteriota bacterium
TAGCCATTTTATTTTTAGTTGGTAGCTATTTTATTTTTAAAAAATCAAGAAGACAAATAGTTTATACAGTGGTCATGTTTGTAGTTACTTCTTTGCCTTTACTTTCAGTTGCTTACAATTCTTTAGGAAACGAAGGAGAACGTTATTTATATTTGCCATCGTTTTTTGCCGCCTTGTTAGTAGCTGTTTTTTTACGCGAGATGTTTTCGCGTTCACGCCATGGGCTTGTTCTGTCTCTTCTTACTTTATTACTCATCCTTTCTTTTAGTTGGCCACAGATTTCCACAAAAAAGGATAATTGGGTTTTAGCTGGCCAAGTAGTTGGTTCTGGTTTTAAAAGTTATTCTGCGCTTCAAATACCCTCCAATGCCTCTATTATTTTTATTGGGCTTCCTGACCATTTACAAGGTGCCCAGTTATTTCGTAATGCCACTAAAGAGGCAATCAATTTATTGAAGTTGTCACCAGTTAATTTAGTGGAAGGGGAGAGGGTCCTCATGTCTCCTGTTTTAACAAAAGATAATTTTGATCAAAAGTTTTTATCAGTCCAGATAATTAATGACACTACTATTCAATTAATACCCACAGTCGGTACTTTGATCACAGGTCTACCCTCTGTCCAAACTAAGTATGGTCAGGCTACTTTGTTGAACTTTAGTAGAAAAGATCAGACGGGTGAAAGAATTCAATTTGAGGTAAATAAACAAATTTTGACTGAATCAACTAAAAATGGTGTCCCTGTTTTTTTAGTTTATTTTAATGCTGGATCATTTCAAGCTTTAAGGTTAAATTAACCAAATTCGATAAATATTAAGGGGGTTTTGACTACTTGCTTTCTCTCTTAAATTAAGATATAATGACTTAAGTTAAAACGGGTGTGAATAACACGCAAAATTTTTAAATACATGAAAATCCCATCTTTTGCTAACTGGTTTAAAAAACAGAACGAAGACACTCTGACCCCTCAAAGCAATACCAAGTTGTTTATTATTGAAGTAATAAAACTTGGTGCTTTTGCTATCGTGACAATTTTTTTGGTACGTTATTTTTTGTTCAAACCTTTTTATGTTAAGGGGGCTTCCATGGAACCAAACTTTTTTGATAAAGAATATTTAATAATTGATGAATTAAGTTTTCGAGTACGTGAACCTCAAAGAGGAGAGATTGTAGTTTTTCATTATCCAGGAAATAGAAGTGAATATTTTTTGAAACGTATTATTGGTTTGCCAGGTGAAAGAATAAAAATAAAAGATGGAGAAATTATAATTTATAATGATCAGAATCCAGAGGGCTTTGTTTTGAAAGAAGATTATCTACCACTAGGTCTTACTAATAAACCAGATGTAAATTATAATTTAGACAGTTCTCATTATTTTGTAATGGGTGATAATCGTAATTCCAGTTTTGATTCTCGTTATTTTGGTCCAGTAGATAAAAAAGAAATGGTAGGCCGGGTGATTTTACGTGGCTGGCCATTTAACAGAGCTAAAATTTTTAGCGCTCCAACATACACTAATTAAAAAAAGTATCTATGAAAGAAAAAAAAGTGGAAAAAATAGTTAAAGAAGTCAAAGAAAAAGAAGTTTTGGAACCAGCTAAAAAAATATCTCCAACTCCACAGACCTTGCGTGGTATGAAAGATATCCTTCCAAATGACCAAGGTTATTGGTGGTTGGTTTTTGATAAAGCTAGAAGTTTAGCTAAAGCCTACGGTTTTGAAAAAATGGATACCCCTCTTTTAGAAGAGGCTGGTCTTTTTGTTCGTTCGGTTGGTAAAGAGACGGATATTGTAGAAAAAGAAATGTATATTTTTGAGGATTTAGATGGACAAAAATTGGCTTTGCGTCCAGAAGCCACCGCCTCTATTATGCGTTCCTATCTTAATCATGGAATGTGGAATTTACCTCAACCAATTAAGGTTTGGTATTTTGGCCCAATGTTTCGTCATGAACGTCCTCAATCTGGCCGTTATCGCCAATTTTATCAATTTGGTTTTGAAATTTTAGGTGAAGCTGGCCCTGTGGCTGATGCTTTGATTATTTTAATTGCTTATAATTTCTATACAGAAATGGGTGTTAATGTTTCCATCCAAATTAATAGTTTAGGTTGTACTACTTGTCGTGAGAATTATAAAAATGAGTTAGTTCAGTATTATAAAAATAATCGTTCTAAGATTTGTGAAACTTGCAAAAAGAGAATGCAAAAAAATCCTTTACGTTTATTAGATTGTAAAGAAGAAAGTTGTGCTCCTATAAAAGAAGGTGCTCCTCAAATGGTAGATTTTCTTTGTGATGATTGTAAGACGCACTTCATGAGCGTGTTGGAATTTTT
>JAPLWR010000017.1 GCA_026396495.1 Candidatus Magasanikiibacteriota bacterium
AAAAATTTCAAGATTGGGATTTGTGGTTATCTCTTTTAGCTAAGGGAAAAGGTGGTGTTTGGGTACCGGAATTTTTGTTCAAAGCTATCACAAAACGCGGAGGGTTGAGTTCTTGGTTACCTTCATGTATTTATAAAATTACTTGGTTACCCCTGCCTGCTTTAAAAAAATATCAATATTGGCAAAAAAAAATAAAAAATAAACATCATTTAGTTTAAGATGTTTATTTTATAACCGTTGATAAATTCTCTGGCCTGTATAGCATTTTTATTCTCTAACTGGAGTTCTTGAACTTCCAGTATTTTTTTATCCCCGCAAACTAAACCTAAGTGATCTTTTTCTGTTTCAGTGAATGAACCAGGTGGTAAATTAGAGGAGTTGTCTGTTAATCGGGTTTTAAGTAGTTTAATTTTTTGATTTTGACTATTTAATTGTGTTTCTAAAAAAACTCCAGGCCAAGGATAAAAAGCTCTCCACTGGTTGTAGGTTTGTTGAGCTGTTTTTTCTAGATCTATTTTTCCGTCTTCTCTAGATAAAATTTTAGTGTAAGTTGCCGCACCATTATCCTGAGGTTGGGATTTTAATTCTTGATTCAAATACTGTTTTAAGCTAACTAAAAGCAAAGGGGTGGCTAAATCAGCTAACTTAGTTTCTAGAGTTAAATAGGTGTCATTATCATCAATTTTTAGGTCTTTTTGTGCCAATAACGGCCCTGTATCCATTTTTTCGTCCATCTTCATAATAGTGACACCGGTTTTTTTATCGCCATTTAAAAGAGAAAACTGAATAGGGGAGGCACCACGGTATTTTGGTAATAATGAAGCATGAACATTAATCATGCCTTTTTTGGGCAATTCCAAAATATTTAAAGGAATAATTTTACCGTATTGAGCTACTACTGCTACATCAAATTTTGAAAGATCAGTATCAAAGTTTTTTAAATTTTCTAGTTGTTCTATTTTTAAATTATTTTGCAAAGCTAGGTTTTTTACTGGTGGAGATTGAAGCTCTTTTTTTTTTTTTTCTAATTGATCTGGTTGAGTAATGACCAACCCAACATTAAAATCAGGGTTGTTAATTAGCCCCTGTAAAATTTTAGTCGCAAAATTGTGAGTACCAAAAAAAACTATATTAAACTTAGACATACTATTCTTTATCAATAATCAGGATACCATCTAAATGATCTATTTCGTGTTGTAGAACCCTTGCAAAAAAATCCTCTGCCTCAAAAGTATTGGATTCACCTTTTTGATTTAAGGCTTTAACTGTAATTTTTTTATATCTAGCAACTTCTTTATTGACGCCTGGAACAGAAAGACAGCCTTCTTCACTTACAACCTTACGCCAAGAATGTTTGATGATTTTAGGATTAATAATTACCCAGTCTTTATTATCAGGTGTAGCTTCTTTACCAATTGTAGCTAAACGAATATTTTTGCCGATTTGTGGGGCAGCTAAACCAATACCATCTGAAACATACATGGTCTCAATCATATTCTTAACCAGGCCGGATAATTTTGTAATTTCGGCTTTGGTAATATCTAGAGATTTTTCTCTAAGATTTTTGGCTGGAATTGTTACTATTTTTAGTAGACTCATAAATTTGTCTCTTGGGACCAGTTTTCCATAAAAATAATTTTCCCGGATTGGTTACTTCACTGTCTTGAATTTCGGCAAAAATTTTCTTGGCTTGAACTAATCCAATTCTTTTAATCACCCCCAAATACATTCCAAATTTCTTTTTTTCACCAAAAGCCCTAGAAATAACATCCGCCCAATAATGAGCTTCAGAATGAATATTTTTATTAGGTTGATTAATTTTTCGTCCAATGATTTTAAAAATCTCTTCCATATTTTTTCACCCTTACTCTAATCTAAAGCAAAATCAGCTGCTAAATAACCCACACCAAAAGGGCTTTCATAAGAGTGGAGCTTAAGATTGTAATTCATGTTTCTTAAGACTCCCATCAAGACTAATAATGATCTTAGACCACATTCTCCAGCTTCTTGGCAGAATTTTTCATCCATATTAATTAGTCCAGAGATGTTACCATTTTTTAATGTTTCAATCAAGGTGTCATCAAATTTCTTGCCCATAACTGAAAAACCCGCTGGGCTCTTATCAGATAAACGATGAGAAAGATCACCGGAGGCAATAACAGCCACCCGCTTACTAGAATCCATGATAATGTCCTTTAAAAAGTACCCGAAATCAAAATGTTTCTTAAAATCAAGTAAAGAATAGCCAATGGGAATTATTTTAATATTACTTAGATGCTGAGATAAGTAAAACAAAGGAACCCCTGTTCCATAGTCTAAAGAAGGGTCGCTTTGTAAAATTAAAGGGATATGCTGATTTTTAGCTGCATTAGAGATATCAGCAATTAAATTTAGATCTGTATTAAAAGTACCTCTAGTGGCTAGATCACCAAAATCTTTAAAATCAAAACTTAATTCTGGGTTAGCATTAATAGTGAAAGATTCTGGAAAAAGCTTACTGTGTGGCGTAATAAATAATAGTGTGTCTGGTTGAGAAATATAAAGAGTTTTTTCCATCTCTTCTAAGGCCTTCTTAGTAGCCTGTAATTTATCAATATTTTCTTTGCCAATATTAGGAATTAATAATGGGGGATGAGGAGTAAAAGCAGCAAATACTAAAGACATATTTTTAATTAGAAGCTTGAGTTAAGGTGGTGGCTTCAGAGGTGAAACTTATAGGTTCACCTATTGGATGAGCCGCCATAGTTTTTTCATTAATAATGATAATATTTTGCCCCGCACCACCCAAAGTATTAAAGGTTAGCTCGTCTTTTATGGGTCTTCTGCTACCATTAGACACAATATAAACATCTGCTGAGTCGGCTGTTTTTATCCAAGTGCCATCATTAAAAAGCAAAGGGTCTCCATCTTTATATTTTTTCAAAGCCAAGGCTGTAGTATTGCGTATTTTTTTACTAGGAAAATTAATTTTAATTAATTCTTTATCGTAAATAGCATGTTTTATACCATCTTCTACTAAATAGTAGGTCTTGTTTTTTGTATCTAACATCAAGGCTCCTAAAGGATAAACTGCTTTAGTAGAAACAGGATCACTTTCTGTGTAAGCTGCCAAATCTTCTTCTGTACCAGTGACAACTTCATCTGTATCAAAGCCATAATACCTAAAAGATGCTTTATCTACTAATCTCTTTTTATCATTAACCAAAAGATAGGTATGAGTTTTATCAGTTTTAACTAAACTGTAGTTTAAAAATTTAAGTTCCGCTCCTATTTTGTAAGAATCCAAATCTTTTTGATTAACGAGTGTAACACTTTTTAAACTGAATCTTGATAAAAAGACCACTTTGTTTTTAAAAGGAAACAAAATCCCGTTTTGAATCAAATAAATTTGGTCAGTGTCACGCACCTGAACTAAAAGTCCATCGGGTAATTTTTGAGAAAACCAACGATTCCAAATACGCCAAAAATTATAATTACCACGGAAATGAGGTGTATAAGTGTACAATCCGGCAGTAGCTAAATTGACTGGAATAACTGGAATCGAATCAATGTTATAGATAATTCCTACTTTTTTTAACCAATTTTGATTAGCAGCATCTAGATAATAACGTAAAGCTCCAGCTGCCCCGTCAACTTGCTTTGCAAAGCCTTTATATTTTAAAGCTAGGGGATCTAGCGGACCGCAAGAGTCACATCGCGCGTATCCAGCGGCCCAATCTAAATTATATTGAGTAGGAGAAGGGTTTTCTACTAAACTTTGTTCTTTTTGTAATAAAACTAATAAGACCTTAGGGCTAATTTTATAATCTTGAGAAGCTTTGTAAATAATTTCCGCGGCTTTTTTATTCATTCCCGTCAAGGGATCTATAATTTCATATTGGGATAAGGAACCGGGTTTATTTTTAAGAAAAAGGTCCACTTCTTCTAAAGTCATGCAATTATAATCAACCATTTCTTTGTCCGAAATAATATGATTGGGATTAAAAAGCGGGTCTACTGGACCATCTACTGCGGCAATTTGCGCCAAAATTGGAGTGGGTAGCACAAAGATTGATAATAAGCAGAGCAAAATTGTATTTTTGATAAATTTAAACATAAATTGATTGTCTACATTATAACACAAACTCAGCCCTAATTAAAAGGAGAAATGTGCAATCGATTGCTTAAAAAGCAAGGTTCAAATTAGGCAAAAGTGATCTTGCCTTTACTAATATCAATTTTAACTAAAGAGCCTGCTTTAATCTGGCCTTCAATAATAGATAAAGCAAGAGGATCCAAAAGCTCTGATTGAATAACCCTCTTAAGTGGTCTGGCGCCAAAAATAGGATTATAGCCTTTTTCTGCTAGGTACTTCTTGGTCTTATCGCTTATTTTTATTTTAATTTTCTTGTCTTCTAATCTGGCAATGACTTTAGCTAATTGTAAATCAACTATTTGTTCTATTTCTTTTTCTTTAAGAGAGCGGAAAGTGATAATTTCATCAACTCTATTTAAGAATTCTGGTT
This sequence comes from Candidatus Magasanikiibacteriota bacterium, assembly GCA_026396495.1. Classification (GTDB taxonomy): domain Bacteria; phylum Patescibacteriota; class Patescibacteriia; order Magasanikbacterales; family UBA10003; genus GWC2-40-17. The sequence goes on from JAPLWR010000017.1 coordinate 4,506, forward strand.
TAAAATGATCGTGTAAAACTTCCATTATCTTGTCTTTGATTATTTTATCCGGGTCCACTTTTTTGCCGTCATCGTTAGTAAAACCAAAATCTCCCTTTTCTGTGGCTTCTAAAATTAATTCACTACCCAAATTAGAAGTCATAATGATGATGGTATTTTTAAAATTAACGTGACGACCCTTAGCGTCTGTTAATCTACCATCTTCTAAAATTTGTAACAGCATATTAAAGACATCAGGATGAGCTTTTTCAATCTCATCAAACAAAATAACACTATAAGGTTTACGACGTACTATTTCTGTAAGTTGTCCACCTTCTTCATAACCAACATAACCAGGAGGGGAGCCAATCATTTTGGAAATGCTATGTTTTTCTAAATACTCAGACATGTCTAATCTGATAAGAGAATTTTCAGTATTAAACATAAACTCGGCCAAGGCTTTGGCTAACTCTGTTTTTCCAACTCCGGTTGGGCCTAAGAAAATAAAAGATCCAATAGGACGATTTTCTTCACTAATACCAGCGCGGTTGCGTCTAACAGCATTAGATACGGCTTTTATTGCTTCAGATTGACCCACTACACGTTTTTGTAGCTCTTCTTCCATCTTGGCTAGTTTGGCTAATTCTTTTTGTAACATCTTAGAAACTGGCACACCTGTCCACCTAGCCACAATAGCCGCAATGTCTTCCTCAGAAACTTCTTCTTTTAAAATACGATGAGTTTTTTGAGTTTCTACTAATTTCTTTTCTTGGTTTTTTATTTCTTTTTCCGTTGCAGGAACTGTGCCGTAACGAATTTCCGCCACTTTTTGTAGTTCTGATTTACGTTCGGCAATTTCTGCTTCTTGTTTTAAATATTCTAATTTCTTTTTCAATTCTCTAATTTTGGTAATAATTTCTTTTTCATTTTTCCAATGTAACTCTAATTCTGAGGATTGTTCTTTTAAATCACCCAGAGTTTTTTCTATTTTCTTTACTTTTTCCTTGCTGTCCTTATCCGATTCTTTAGAAAGAGCCGCTTTTTCAATCTCCAATTTCATTATTTCGCGCTTCATTTTATCCAAATCTATTGGCATGGAATCTATTTCCATACGCATAGAAGAAGCTGCTTCATCAATCAAATCTATGGCTTTATCGGGTAGAAATCTATCAGTAATGTAACGCACAGATAATTCTACGGCTGCCACAATAGCCGCGTCAGTAATACGCACGCCATGATGAACTTCATACTTTTCTTTGATACCACGGAGAATAGCGATAGCGTCAGCGGTAGAGGGTTCATTAACCATGACTGGTTGGAACCGTCTTTCTAAAGCTGCGTCTTTTTCAATATATTTTTGATATTCTTTTAAAGTGGTAGCACCAATAGCATGGAGTTCTCCTCTCGCTAGGGCTGGTTTTAACATATTGGAGGCATCAATAGCACCTTCAGACCCACCAGCTCCAACAATGGTGTGGAGTTCGTCAATAAACAAAATAATTTTTCCAGCAGCGGCAGTTATCTCTTTTAACACGGCTTTAAGTCGTTCTTCAAATTCACCACGAAACTTAGTCCCTGCAACCAAAGAACCAATGTCTAAGGCTATCAATTCTTTATCTTTAAGAGTTTCAGGAATGTCCCCTGAAACAATGCGCTGGGCCAAACCTTCGGCAATAGCAGTTTTGCCAGTGCCAGGTTCACCAATAAGTACTGGGTTATTTTTAGTACGACGAGATAAGACTTGCATAACTCGACGAATTTCTTCATCACGTCCGATAACTGGGTCTAATTTTTTTTGTCTAGCTAATTGAGTTAGATTTTTGCCATATTTTTCTAAGACATTGTATTTAGCTTCTGGTTCTGGAGAATCGACTTTTTGAGTACCTCTGACACTGGCCAAAACTTTTAAAACCTGATCATAATCAATCCCTAAATTATTAAGCAGTTTTTTGGTGGGGGAGTTAATTTCTAAAATAGCTAAAAGTAAGTGTTCTGTAGAGACGTAATCGTCCTTTAATTTTTGAGCTTGTTTACCAGATTCATTTAGGACGTTCATCATGTCTTGATTAATCAAAATTTGTCCCAAACCACCTTGTTGAGGAGGCTGACCTTTGGGGATTCTATTTAATTCCTGATCTATCTGTTGCTTTAAAATTCCGACATTAAGTCCAATTTTTTTAAATACCAAAACTGGCACTCCTTCTTCTTGTTCAGTTAGGGAGGCTAATAAATGGATAGGGTCTAAATTAGGGTTGTTGTATTCTTGAGAAATTTGTTGCGCGCGAGCCAAGGCTTCTTGAGATTTAACTGTAAAATTTTGTGGGTTCATAAAATATTTTAGTTTGAAATTGTTTAGCACTCACTAAGGTAGAGTGCTAATAAGTATAATACATCTTAAGGGTAAGGAAGTCAAGATTTGGATATTTTTGGCTTAAAATAAGGATAAAAGTAAACAAATTATGAGGGACAGATTGACAAAAGCCCAAAAATGTGCTATACTACTGTGTTACACAATGGTTCTTTTAAAGCTGATT
>JAPLWR010000061.1 GCA_026396495.1 Candidatus Magasanikiibacteriota bacterium
ATTTAATTAAATATTTCTTGTTTTTTAATTCCTTGGGTAGATATTCTTGATCTACAGGTTCTTTAAAATCCGGATTGTATTTATAGCCCTTGCTGTAACCAATTTCTTTCATTAGTTTAGTAGGTGCATTACGCAGATGCAAAGGTACACCCAAATGTGATGTGGCGCGCGCATCTTCAGCTGCCAAACCATAGGCTACATACAAAGCGTTAGATTTTTTAGCCAAAGAACAATACACCACCGCCTCAGCTAAATGAACATTACATTCAGGCAATCCTAGTTTGTGAACTGCCTCATAGGCTGCGTTAGCCACAAGCAAAGCCCGGGAATCTGCAATACCAATATCTTCAGCAGCAAAACGCAAAACACGTCTTGCTACATATAATGGATCTGCCCCACCCTCTAGCATTCTAGCAAGCCAATACAAAGCAGCATCAGCATTACTTCCCCGCATAGATTTATGCAAAGCAGAAATTAAATTGTAGAACTCCTCTCCTCTCTTATCAAAAACTAAATGTGTTCTCTGTAAAGACTCTTTAATGTCTTTTTCATCTAGTTTAATTTTCTTTTCTCCTAATTTAATTTTACCCTTAGTTGCCATTTCTAATCCATTCAAGGCTTCCCGGGCATCACCTCCCGATAACTCTGCTAACAAATTTAAAGTTTTTTCACTAATTTGTAAGTTCAAATTTCCTAAACCTTTATTTTTATCTTTAATCGCTCTTTTTAAAATATCTTTGATAGCTTCGTCACTTAATCTCTTTAACACAAAAACCCGAGAACGAGATAATAAAGCCCCTACCACTTCAAAGGAAGGATTTTCTGTAGTGGCGCCAATCAAAGTGATAATACCTTTTTCAACCGCATTAAGCAACGAATCTTGCTGCGCTTTGTTGAACCGATGAATTTCATCAATAAAAAGAATAGCTTTAGGTTGCTTCCTCGCTTTTTCAATTGTTTCGCGAACATCTTTAACACCGGAGCTAACAGCGCTAAGCGTATAAAAAGAAGATTGAAAATGATTGGCAATAATATTCGCTAATGTTGTTTTACCAACACCGGGCGGTCCCCAGTTTCAGCTATTAAATGAGCCAGGGTAGTTTTTCCTACACCCGGAGGACCCCAAAAAATCAGAGAGGGTAACTCATCCTTCTCTATTAAACGGCGCAAAATTTTTTCTTCGCCAGTAATTTCATCCTGACCAAAAAAATACGCAAAATCCCTTGGCCGCATTCTATCAGCCAAGGGAGCTAAGACGTCCAATTCATCAGCCATTTTTTTATCAAACAGATCTTCTTTCTTCACAAAAAAGGTTTTAAAATTTTAGCCCAAAATTCCCAAAAGCGATGTTTTCTAGAACGTTTTTCCCAACGTAAAGGGCTAAACAACCTAGATGTCTTCCTCCAATTACCAAAAATCTTTTTTAAATCAACAATCATTTTTTTATTAGAAAAAATTAAATTTATTTCATGGCTTCTATAAAAAGTTTGAGAATCAAAATTACTAGAACCCACAAAAGCTACCTTCCCATCCACCATCATAGCTTTAGCATGAAGCATTCTTCTGACTAAGTATAATTTCATGCCCGCTTTAGCATAAAGCTCCCAATAAGCACGCATAGCATAAGT
>JAPLWR010000004.1 GCA_026396495.1 Candidatus Magasanikiibacteriota bacterium
AATACTAAACTTGATTTAACTGAAACGTGGGTTTACAGTTGTTCTACTACACTTTCAGAAACTCATACTAATACCGTTGTGGCACATGGGTGGGCTAATGGTATAAGTACAGCTGATATTGCCAGCGCCACAGTTATAGTTGGTACACCAGTTGTTCCTCCTTTGATTCACGTGACCAAAGTTCCTAGTCCACTAACTTTACGTTCTGGTGGTGGCATGGTTACTTATACAGAAACAGTAACTAATCCAGGAACTGTTGCTTTAAGCAATGTTAACTTGACTGATGACAAATGTAGCCCCGTTTATTTTGTTGCTGGTGATACCAATGGTGATGGAAAACTTGGTCCTACCGAAACATGGGCTTACACCTGTAGGACAAATCTTACCCAAACTACGGTCAATACCGCTACAGCCAGCGGAGAAGCGAATGGTTTGACAGTAAGAGACCTCGCTGTTGCTACCGTTACTGTAGCTGCTGTGCCAGCGTTGCCTAACACGGGTTCTTTCCCCGATAACAATAATACCTCCAGAAATCTAGCTATTCTTTCCTTTGTTCTCATGTTGGTTTCAACTTCACTTGTTGTTGTCCTTAGAAAAAAATCTATTTAGTCTAAGTCTTTTGAACTAGGGGATATAAGGGCTCCGTTAAGGCGGAGCCCTTATAGTAGAAGTCTTTTAAAGTGTTTATGCAATTAAGAATTCAGCCAAAATGGTCGTTGTTAATTATTTGTATTGTAGGAATTTTTTTCTCCTCAATAATTATTTTGTTTTCACTTTTTCATTTTTCAGCCCCGGTTTTTTCCACCAAGAGAGATGCTGTTGCTGTTATTCAACCAGCTAGTATTCAAGTTTCTCAAAATTTGAATGCTGATAGACAAACTAATTCAGTTCAGACAAAGGAACAAGAAAAAGTTAAATTATTTTTGCGTTTGAAAATTCCTAAAATTAAAGTTAACTCATTTCTTGAGTCAGTAGGCCTCACTTCCACTGGAGCAATAGATGTACCTAAGGGGCCAACTAATGCAGCTTGGTTTAACCTTGGACCGCGCCCTGGTGAAAAGGGTAGCGCAATTATTACGGGACATTTTGGTGTTTGGAAAAATGGCACACCAACAGTGTTTAATAACTTATATAAATTGCAGAAAGGTGACAAATTATATATTCAAGATGAAAAAGGAGTAGTTATTACTTTTGTGGTGCGTGAATTAATAACATATGGAGAGAATGAAAATCCTCTTGATGTGTTTAATTCCAATGATGATCAGGCTCACCTCAATCTCATTACTTGTCAGGGAATTTGGAATAAGACTCAGAAAAGTTTTTCAGAAAGATTGGTGGTTTTTACTGATAAAGAATAGAAATAAGAGAATATTATAATGCTGTGTTTTATGTTCAGTTCTGACCTTGACAAAATTTCCTAAGTGCGCTATTCTTATTTGTTATGCAAGAGTTTTTTAAAAGCGGATTTCTCCCTATTTCTGTCTTAAATTTTAAGATAGAAATAGGGAGAAATCCTGAGGCTTTGATCAAATCCAAGTCGCGGGGTTTAAATCCCCGTGAGGAATCTGAAAATTGGAGGTGCTAGAATGTCCGAGAATAAGAAGAATTGGCTCAAGGTGTTGGTTCCTGAAGTTGTGGCGATCGTAACGGCGCTGGTAGTATTTTTCATTGGTCGGTGTTTGGAGATGGATGACAAGTGGATTGCTGCTACGATGGTAATCGTCTTCGTCTTCCATGGTGTTATTGCCGCCCTCTCTTCTGCAATCTCCTTTACCGCTTATTTGTTCTTATGCTCTGTCTTTTCCTCAGTGACTTGTGCCTTCGTTATTGCTTTCGTGGCCTTCCTGGCTGCTTTCTACTCCGCCCCTGTCTCCGTCTTAACCGCTGCAACCGTCCTCATTTTCATTTTTTCTGCGATTGTCGGAGTTTTGTCCATAGCTGGCGTCGTCTGTATTGTTACTGCGGACTATAAACTTCCTTGGCGCTGGTTGGCGCTGGCCTACTTTGTGGAGATGTCTGGCATCTTTCTTCCTCTCTTTCTCACCCTCAACTGATTTTAATAACATCATTTGTCCTAATCCGTCCTAGGTAACTCGAAGGGCGGTTTTTTTATTTTTATTGAAATAAAAATATGTTATAATAAAATAAATTAAATTTTTTATTATGTTGTTGTATACTCCCTTGTCTTTTCAATTAAAAAGGTTATCTAAAACTTGTCCAGCTCTTAATAAGCAATTTATTCCTAGCAAAATTGAAGGAACCAAAGAAAGCAAAACCTTTATTGATCCACTTTTAGAAGATGAATATACGGTTCGTCGCGGACTGGTGCATAAATATGGTAATCGAGCCTTAGTACTTTTAACGATGAATTGTGCGGCTTATTGCCGTTTCTGCACTAGACGACGTATGGTTTCCGATGTGCAAAAAGGAGTTGTGACAGTGAGTGATTTAAATAAGATGGTTGCTTATGTCAAGAAACACCAAGAAATTAAAGAATTAATTTTTTCTGGTGGTGATCCTTTAACAGTTCCTGGCCTACTGAAGATTGCCTTGAAAAAATTAGGTGGTTTGCCCCAAATTAAAATAATTAGAGTGGGGACTAGAATGCATTTAGCTAATCCCGCATTAGTTAATAATAAAGTTTTAGAGGCTCTGCGGATGGTTAAAAATAAGCCGTTGTATTTAATGGTGCATTTTGAACATCCAAGTGAATTAACGCCGGCCACTAAACGGGCAGTCAAAAAATTACAATCAGTTTCCACCATGGTATTATCACAATCGGTGTCTTTACGCGCTGTTAATGATTCCGTGAAAGTTTTATACGATCTATTTTCTGGTTTGATTGAAATTGGGGTTAAACCTTATTATTTGTATCGTTGCGACTTAGTTAAA
>JAPLWR010000081.1:0-9093 GCA_026396495.1 Candidatus Magasanikiibacteriota bacterium
ATGGTGATGTTAGTGAAAGGAGTTTGAAAACCTACGCGAGTAGGAACATTCATGTTGAACAAAAATTCTTGCAAACCTTGTTTTACTTCATCGTAAGATAATTTATCAAAACGAATGAATGGAGCAAGTAAGGTATCAAAACTAGACACAGCCTGAGCACCGGCAGTTTCACCTTGTAAGGTATAGAAAAAATTTACTAATTGGCCAAGAGCGGTGCGAAAATGCTTTGGTGGTTTGGATTCTATTTTTCCCGAGACGCCACCAAAACCTTTTAAAAGAATTTCTTTTAAATCCCAACCACAACAATACGCAGAAAGAAGTTGTAAATCATGCATGTGCAAATCACCATTGGCATGAGCATCACGAACTTCTTGAGGATAGATACGATTTAACCAATAATGAGAACTAACGGCTGAAGCCACGTGATTATTTAAACCTTGCAAAGAATAAGACATGTTGCTATTTTCTTTGACTCTCCAATCTAACTGATTTAAATAACCATCAATCAATTCATCGGAATTAATAAGAGTTTGCATGTCTCTAACTTTAGCACGTTGATCACGATACAAAATGTAAGCTTTGGCAGTTTTAAAAAGTTTGGCTTTTCCTAATTCTTCTTCTACAGTATCTTGTACTTCTTCTACAGCGGGAATAGAACGAGCATGAAATCTTTTATTAAGAGTTTTCAAAACTGCTTCAGTAACTTTTTCCGCCATCTTTTCTCTTTTTTTGGCACTCTCAATTTCCTGGGTAGCTTCCAACGCCAATAAAACAGCTTTGGTAAGTTTTCCTTCTTCAAAAGGGACGATTCTATCGTCACGCTTTCTAATCTGAGTAATTTTGTTTACTTTGGCGGAAGTCATAAATTGCTAAAATTAAACTTTTTTAAAAAAACTATTAGTTGTATTATCTAGTACTATTATACCACAACATCTTGTGGTTGGAATAGTGGATAACTTTTACTGTCAAAAGAGCTCTTCTATTTTACAATGAACTAAACTACCCGTCAAAGTGTCCAAGCTGTGGACAAGTGGCCCTAGTGTCGCCAAACAAAAAACCTGCCGTGAAAACAGCAGGTTTTTAGCGTTTTTTTCTATCTAGAGAACTCCATCAATAATTTGTTTCATAATTTCAATTGGGTAAGCACCTTTGATTAATTGCTTGTTACCCTTGGCGTCAATCAAAATTGCACCAGGTGTTCCAGATATTCCGGCTGCGCTACCTTGGCTAAGAGATGTTTTGACGAACTCAGCATTTTTGCCACTGTCTAAACATTTGCTAAACTCTGCTTTGTTCAAACCCAATTCTCCAGCCAGTTTTGGCAAATCAGTCAAAGCAAAACCAGTACCATTAGAAGTGGTGCGGGCATAGATTTGATCAGTAAACTCCCAAAACTTAGCGTTACCACCTAAATCATAAGCGCATTCAGCTGCTTCAGATTCTTTTTGAGCATTAGCATGAAAACTTAGAGGAAAATGTCTGTAGGCCCACTTTACTTTGCCAGGATAAGCATCCATCACCTGCTTCATTGTTTCGTGAAATTTTTTACAGAAAGGACATTCATAATCAGAATATTCAATAATAGTTACTGGAGCGTCTGAGTCCCCTCTTACATGGTCACGAGCACTTAAAGGCACAACTGTTCCAGCTGGTTCTGTTAAGCTATCGGGTTGAGCACCTGTTGGATTAGTAGTATCAACGGCCGCGGCAACTTTATTAACTTTATTAGAAGCAAAAGAAACATTGCCCTTGACTAAAAAGCCTAATAAAACAAAAAAGCCGATAGTACAAAGTAATAAAATGGCTCCAACGAAACCTACTAAAAAAGCAGTGGTGGGAGAAAGGTCACTGAAAGACTTTTTCAATTCATCTATACACATATTTTTTAAATTAATTATGAATTAGCTTAATTATTCTAACAAAAAAATTACCTTTGTAACATAGACTTATACACAGCCAGTAAACTTTCCACTTCTTGTTTAATGGAACGATTCTTATTGGCCCAATTTTTAGCAGCCTCTCCCATTTTTTCTGCCAAATCTTTATCTTTTAAAATAACAGAGATCTGTTTGGCTAAATCTTTACTATCTTTAATTTTAAACAATCTTCCCCTATCTTCCCCAACTTGTTCCCTAACCCCTGGCAAATTACTAGCAATCACAGGCAATCCTTGTGTTTGAGCTTCTATTAAAACCATTCCATAAGCTTCAGACGGGCCAATAGATGGCAAAACCAAAACATCACCAGCTTGATAATATTTTTGTAAATCTTCTTCATTTACTTTCCCAACAAATTTTATTTTATCAAACACCCACATTTGTCTAGCTTTTTTTTGATAATAATCTTTTAATCCACCGTCACCAATAATTACAACTTTAAAATCTTCTTTAAACTGCCTTAGCTCATACAAAGCCGCAAATAACACATCTAAACCCTTAAAATAATGGGCTTTATCTAAGGCTCCGACAAATAGCACTACTTTGCCAATACTATTTAAACCCAGCTCTTTTTTAGCTTCTATCTTATTAGATGCGCGGCTATCTTTGATTTCTACCCCAAAAGGAATGGCTGTAAATTTGGCTGGTTGTTTTTTAAAATATTCAGCTAAAAAACTATGCTGGCCGTAATCTAAACTACTAAAAATTATTTTATCAGCCGCCGCAACTATTTTAGGTAAAACTATCCAGGAATAAATTTTAAATAAAATTCCCCGCCAGCCATCAGCCACCAAATCCATATGATAAGTCACAACTAACGGCTTACGAGTTTTCTTTTTCCATTTTAAAACACTCTTTACTCCACCAATAAAAGGGTAATGTAGATGAATTAAGTCGTATTTCTCTAAATCAATTGATTCAACTTTAATTCCAGCGGCATTGCCTATTTTCCACCCAGGTTTTAATCGTCTAATATTAACTCCCTGCCACTGTTCGGCTCTTTGCCAAGCAGTCTTATAACGGGGAGTAAAAATATCCACTCCATGACCTTCTGCTTTTAAACCCATCGCTTCATTAGCAACCACTCTACCAATTCCACCACTGTACGGCCAAAAAACTGGTGTCAAAACTGCCACTCGCATATTATTTATCTTCTTTTTTATAAGAAATCTCTCTGACTAATTTAGTAATATTTCTTTCCATCTTTTCCATTTTAACCGTTAAACGAAAAATTAAATAAAAAAGTAAAGCAATGGAAAAATAAAATAACAAATCAGCACCGCGGCCCACTCCTAAAAAGTTGGCCAATTCTGTAGATAATCCCGGACGCCACACCACCAAAACTACTACGGCCCAAAATAAAATCCAAACTATCAAGGCTAATCCAGTAATTTCTTTACTTCTAAACCTTTGCCAGGTATTAATTAGAGCCACCACCACAAAGACAGATAAAATTATTTGTATAAGCATATTACTTTAAAAAATTACCAATGATTAAATCTTTAATAATTTTTACTCCCCCGCTAAAGCGCTGGCCATACTGATGATAATAAACCGTTACACCCTGTTCTTTAAAAGATAGCTTATTTTCTTTAATCAATCTGATAATCTCAGAATTATGAGCCATACGATCTTGTTTTAAATCTAAAATTTCAGCCGCGCGGCGAGATAACACTCTAAAACCATTATGAGCATCACTTAACCAACAACCTGTAAATAAAAAATTAATAACCCGGGCTAAAGGCAAAATTATTTTTTTCTTAGTCCAAGGCAAATTATTATTTTTAGATAAAAAACGAGAACCTAAAATCACTTCTGCAACGCCCTTTAAAATTGGCTCGATCATTAAACCAATTTCTCTAGGCTCAAATTGTCTATCAGCATCAAAATGCACAATAATTTCCGCGCCTTTTTTTACAGCATAATCCGTGCCGGTTTTTAAAGATGCACCCTGCCCTCTATTAATTGCATGCCGCAAAACAATTGCCCCACAACTTAAAGCCTCTTTAGCTGTATTATCATTAGATCCATCATCTACCACTACAATTTTAAAAGTTGGGTACAGAGAAAAAATGTCCCTTAGGACGGGACAGATATTTTTCTCCTCATTAAAAGCAGGAACAACAACAAAAACAGACATAATATTAGGGGCCAAACTGGGTTAGTTATCTTACACCAACCATTTTTTCATGCGCCACTGTATAATCGATTGTTTTTTTCAAACCTTCTTCTAAAGATACAACTGGAAACCAACCAAGCTCTTCTTTGGCGCGAGTAATATCAGGAAGGCCTAATGGTGTCATAAAAGCCAAAGGTTTATCAAATTTTAGTTGAGAAGTAGAACCTAAAGTCTTGATAATAAACTCTGCCACATCTTTTAAGAAATAAGATCTATCATCTCCCAAATTGATTGGACCACTAATAGTTGGAGCATTCATAATTTTCATTAAGCCATCTACTAAGTCTCCAATATAAACTAACGAAGAAGAAAAACTTTCATCACCATAAATAACCAGATCACGTCCATTTACAGCATCCACAATAAAATCGGTAATCATTTGTCCATCAAACAATTTTAAACGTGGACCAAAAGTTCTAAAAATACGAGCGATTCTAATATCTAATTTGTAAATTTGAGAGTAAGTAGCAAACATGGTTTCTGCAAAACGTTTGCCCTCATCATAACAAGCGCGAGGGCTTAAGTTATCAACCAAACCTAATTCTTCTTCTTTAATCTTGGCTTCACTTTTGCGTGGACCATAAACCACAGAACTAGAACCTAACAAAACCTTAGCATTATACTTTACAGCAAGATCCAACACCTGGCGAGTTCCTATGCTATTAGCTAAGAGAGTTTCTAATTTGAATTGATCAAAATTTTTGGCAGAGGTAGGACAAGCTAGATGATAAATTTCTTGAATACCTTGAAATTTAATTTTGAACTTATCTAATTCTGGTAATTCTTCCAAATTAAAAGGATTATTAATATTAACCTTCACAAATTCAAAATCTGAATCTTTTAAAAGGTGTTCGATATTTTCTAGATGACTATTAGAAAAATCGTCTAAACAGATTACTTTGTTGTTCTTTAAGAGGGATTCACAAAGGGCTGATCCAATAAAACCAGCTCCACCTGTTACCAAGACATTTTTTTTGCCGAAAATAGGTGTTTTAGCCATAAATTTTCTTTTTTAAAATCTAAATAGATGCTTCTATTTTAACAAATTAAGGGGGGTGGTGTCCAGCTCAAACTTGCTTTTTTAGCTTTCTTATGATATTTTTAAGACAACAATCAAACTATGCGAACTGATTTTAAACAATTACTACTCTTAGCCGGCGACACCTTGGGGCTTTATTTAGCCTTATTTTTATCATTAGCTATTAGGTTTCAAAGAGACCCAAGACCAGAACTGTGGAACAATCACTGGCCAACCTTTACTTTAGTCTTCTTTTTATGGTTAGCGGTTTTTTATGTTAGTGGCTTGTATGATTTACGTAAGGCCAAAAATAATTTATGGTTCTTAGGTACTTTTGTTTCCAGTCTTTTTGTTAATCTTCTTTTAACTGTTGGCTTCTTTTATATTTTAAACATTCAACAATTAAGCCCTAAAACTATTCTCTTAATTTTTACTGGACTTTACTTGTTAATTTTTGCTTTATGGAGACTAACGGCCCACTTTCTATTAAGCACCACAGCTTTTCGTAACCGTTTGATTTTCTTAGGCACGTCAGAAGAAGCAAATGAATTAATCAACACTTTTCATAATAGCCCACAATTAGGATATGAAACTGTAGCGATTTTAAATACTAATAGCGAGACAAAGGCGGCTTTTTCAGAAATTATAATTTTAAATGATACAACAAATCTTTTACAATTTATTAAAGACAAAAAAATCGACACCCTCATTTTGGTTTCTAATGATTTGAAAGAAAAAATCGGCAACTTACTATATGAAGCCATACTTTCAAGACTGAATATTTTTAGTTTAGATACTTTTTACGAAAATATCACTCACCGCGTACCATTATCTGCGCTTTCTCAAGGTTGGTTTTTAGAAAATCTCAAAGATCCTGAAAAAAACGCTTATGAAACAATTAAAAGATGGGTGGATATTGCTTTGGCAATTTTAATGTTAATCCCCTTTGGCCTATGTTTTATTCCTGTAGCTTTATTTATCAAGTTTACTGACAAGGGCTTAATTTTTTACAAACAAACACGCGTAGGTAGAGATGGTCAGAATTTTTTTATTTACAAATTCCGTAGCATGATAGAAGATGCGGAAAAAAATGGACCACAATTTACCACCACCAATGACGTTCGAATAACTAAAGTAGGTAAAATTTTACGCATTTTACGTTTAGATGAAACGCCACAGGCTATTAACATCTTAAAAAACGAAATGAGTTTTATTGGGCCCAGACCAGAGCGCCCGGAATTTGTGGCGGAGTTACAAAAAAGAATGCCTTTCTACAACGCTAGACACTTGGTTAAGCCGGGTATTACTGGCTGGGCGCAAGCTAACTACAAATACACAGACTCTTTAGAAGGCAACTTGATTAAACTACAATACGATCTATTCTATATCAAAAATCGTTCACTTTTGTTGGATGCTCTAACAATACTTAAAACTTTTAATGCTATCGTTAGGAGAAAAAAAAAATAAAAAAAGATCCGGTTATAAGCCAGGTCTCTTTTTTTTATTTATTTTTTAAGCAATACCCCATTCTTTTTTAAGTTGAACAATAGCCTCTTCTAATTTAATAGTAGGCTCCCAACCCAATAACTCTTTAGCTGAAGATATATCGGCCTCAATAAAACGCATCTCTCCAAGACGAGGAGAGGTATTTTTTTTTTCTCCACCAATCAATTCAGCAATCTGGTTCACACTTGTTTGTCTACCAGAACCAATATTGATCGTCTCTCCATTTTTAAGGTTAGATTTCCAAGCTGCTAAATTAGCCAACACAACATCTTTAACATAAATATAATCTCGTGTTTGTTCTCCGTCACCCACGATGGTTAATTTTTGTCCTTCTTTTTTTTGTTTTAAAAAAATAGGTATAACCATGGGATAACCACCTTCAGCTGTTTTTCGAGGACCAAAAACATTAAAATAACGCAAAGAAACTGTTTCTAACCCAAAAAGATCGGCGTACAACTTCATGTATTTTTCACCGATTAATTTATGTAACCCGTAAGGACTTTTGGGTTGAGGCAAACCGCTTTCTTTAATAGGTAAAGTTTGATCTCCATAAATAGCACAAGAAGAGGAAAAAACAATTTTTTTAACACCAGCTAATCTAGATGCCTCTAAAACATTCAAAGTACCCGTAACATTGATTTCGTGAGTTAATAAGGGGTTTTCAATTGAAAGTGGTAGTCGTGGATCAGCGGCTAAATGAAAAACAACTTCACACCCTTTAAATAAGCTCTTGATTGAGGCAAAGTTACAGATATCTAATTTATGAAAACTGGCAGCGGAATTAATAAATTCCTGTTTACCCAAACTAAGATCATCAATTATAATAACTTCGTTTTTTTCTTCAATTAATTTATCTACTAAATGTGAACCAATAAATCCTGCACCACCGGTGACTAAAACTTTTGCCATATAAAAGAAGGGTTAAATAAAATTTTTTTTATACCAAATGAGGAAGTTATTAAGACCTTCCTCCAAGGAAACCTTGGGTTGATACCCTAAAAGTGTTTGCGCTTTTTTAATATCCGCATGTGTTTGAAAAACATCTCCTAGCTGCTGAGGCAGAATTTCCTTATTAGCCTTCACACCAGTCACTCGTTCAACTGTTTCAATAAAATCTTTTAAAATTACGGGATTATTATTTCCTAAATTAATTACCTCATATTCGAACTCCCCAACCTTACCTAAAGCAGATAAGATTCCTTCTACAATATCTCCCACATAAGTGTAATCACGTTTAGCTGTACCATCTCCAAAAACTTTTATTTTTTTATTTTTCAAAACAGATTCTACAAATAACCAAGGGGCCATATCTGGACGACCGCGTTCCCCATAAACAGTAAAAAAACGCAAACACACACTCTTGATTCCAGCTATTTTATTATAAGTGTAAGCTATTTCTTCGCAGGCTTTTTTAGTAGCGGCATAAGGAGAGATAGGAAAATCAACACAATCACTTTCAGCAAAAGGAACTTTTGTTTGATTACCATAAACCGATGAACTAGAAGCTAAGACAATTTGTTTTACTCCATACTGACGCATGGTATTAAACAATAAATAAGTACCTCCGATATTTACTTTTTCATACAATAAGGGATCCTCAATAGAAGGTCTAACACCGGCACGAGCCGCCAGATGAATAACAGCGTCAAATTTATTTTTTTCAAAAAGTGAATTTAATAATTTCTGATCACAAATATCACCTTCCACCACCACAGCGTGCGGATTAATTTTAATATCCTCAATATTACGCCTTTTGTTTGCAGGATTGTAAAAATCATTAAAATTATCAATTATAACAATCTCGTCTCCGCGACCAAGCAAGGCCTCAGAAACATGTGAACCAATAAATCCCGCTCCTCCTGTTACCAATACTTTCATATTATTTATCTTTGATAATAATATTATTGTAAGCTTCAGCGGCTTTTAATAAAGTTAAATCCACCCCGGCCTCATCTCCTAATTTAATTAAGGAACGGACATCTTTCGGCAAACACTTGCCGCCATAACCCCTGTAGCCTTTATGAAATATTTCAAAGTGATTTGTTCCCATCATGGGTTCAGTTCTAACACATTCTTTGATATTGTCATAATTCACACCCAACTTTGAGGAAAGATCAAACATTTGATTAACAAAAGCCACTTTTAAAGCATAAAAACAATTATTAAAATACTTGACCAATTCTGCTTCTTCGGCTTTTATTATCTTTTCAAAAGGTGCTTTAGCTAAAAGAGACATGACTTGCTCCGCCACATCATGGCTTTGTCCAGTTACCCCCAAAATTTGCCTATTAGGGTTTTGAGTATCATAATCAGCTGTTAATTCTGTTAAAAATTCAGGATTAAACAAAATTTTATGTTGAGGAAATTTTTTTTGATAGACCAAAGTTGTACCTGGTAAAATAGTAGATTTAATTACTATTATTTTTGACCCCTGTAAAACATCAAAAGCTTGG
>JAPLWR010000081.1:9155-10558 GCA_026396495.1 Candidatus Magasanikiibacteriota bacterium
GCTTGGTCTAAATATCTGGTATCAAAACTATGTGTTTCTTCACTGTACGGAGTAGGAACACAAATAAAAATAATGTCCGCTTGGTTTAAAGCCTCTACATTACCCAAACCCTTTGGAGGGTCAAACAAAATTGGGTCGATTTTTTTTATCTCCTTAAAATACCTAGCCAGTGTCCCTCCCACCATGCCAGCACCCATGATACCTATTTTTTCTTGATTCATATTTTTATCTATCTCCGATAAATTGATTTCCCACCATTATAATGTCAAAACCCGCCTTTTGCAAGTCTAAAGCGCTATGCTCCAACATGCGTCGACCGTCCATAATAAGAGGACGGTAAGACTCTTTAGGTATTTTTTTCAACTTTTCTCCCAAGCCTCTAAAGGTTGGCCAATCAGTGGCGATAATAATAACTTCGGCCTTAGTAATAACCTGTTCTTCACTGTCAAAATATTTTATCTTTTCTGACTCTGGAAACATTTTTTTAAAACTATCCATGGCTACTGGATCAAATAATTTTATTTCTTTAACTGCTTTTTCTAACAAAAAATTAACGATATCAATACTGGGGGAATTTCTTATGTCGTTTGTATCTCTTTTAAAAGCCAAACCTAAAATAGCTACTGTTTTATCTGTCCAATCAAAATTAATTTCTTTTTGTGCCCGACCAATAAAATTTTCTAGTTGTCTTTTGTTGGCTAAGTAAGTTTCATTAACTAAAGTGGCGTTTTGACCACTGGTTTGCAATTGGTAAGACAAAGAACGAGCATCTTTAATAAAACAGCTGCCACCAGCATACAAACTATCATACATACCCCATTTACCAATACGAGGATCAGTAGTTAAAATTTTCCTGATATTTTCAAATTGCAAATTAGCAAAGGCCTCACAAGTTCTACCTAAAACATCAAAACAAATGACTAGTTTATTAAACAAGACAAAATTAGCCAGAAGTTTACCAGCCGCGGCTTCTTGAGGATTAACTTCTATATATTGAACATTAGGTGCGGTGTAAAATCTTTGATAAATCTCTCTCATTATTTTAAAATCTTTTTCTGTTGAGGCTCCAATTACAATTCTGTCTGGCCTTAGAGATCCTTCTACAGCTTTGCCTTCTACTAAAAATTCTGGATTGGAAACCACGCCAAAATTTTTCACCCCAGCTTTAGTCAAAATTTCCGCCGTTCTATCTACCATTTCAATTGGCACAGTACTTTTATTTACGATAACAACATATTGACTCTGCCCACCCCGGTTACGCTTAGTTAGAGTAGCTGCCAATTTTTCGGCGGCGGAAAAATAAAAACTCAAATCACTTTCCCCTGTTTCACCAATTTCCGGAGTTGGCAAACATAAAAAAACAGCTTCACAATCTTCTAAAAAATTTTCTACTAATTGATAGT
>JAPLWR010000086.1 GCA_026396495.1 Candidatus Magasanikiibacteriota bacterium
ACCACCAGAAACAATTCATCAAAAAATTTGGGATTTAATAAAAACTAAACTTAAATAATTTATATGCTTTTATCTCCAATTGATATTTTAAAAGAAGGTCTGGCAATTTATCAAGCCAACTATAAAACTTTTTTCAAAACCATAGTCTGGTTTTTGGGTGCAGCCATACTTTTAATCCTACTAAACATTTTTGATCGTCAAACAGAATTTAAATATATTGGTTTTACTTTTTCTATTTATTTAATTTTAACTGCCTTCAGTTTTGTTATTGGACTTTGGACCCAAATAGTTTTAATCAGATTAATCAATGCTGGACTCACCAAAGAAACCATAGAAAAAAATACTTTACAACAAAATGCTTGGAGAGACACTGTGCCTTTTTTATGGGTTTCTATTTTAACCGGTTTGATTATTTTAGGAGGATCCATTCTTTTAATAATTCCTGGGTTAATCTTTACAATTTGGTACTTCTTTTCTATTTATGTTTTTAGTATAGAAGGCACTCGCGGTTTTCCAGCTTTACAAAAAAGCAAAGACTTGGTGCAAGGTAGATTTTGGGCCGTGGTATGGCGCATCTTTTTGCCTAACTTCCTTTTTGGTTTAATTTTAGCTGTTATAATCGGTGTACCCACACTCATCATTGGTTACTTTACAAAATTTGCTGAATTCAACTCTAGTCTTACAATGGGACCTTGGTGGTTTGACGCTATTCAAAGTTTAGCTACCATATTAACACTACCTCTTAGTATCGCCCTGACAGTAATCTTGTATAAAAATCTTAAAGACAATAAACCTACTACACCCACCACCACTGCCTAATTGACGGTTTTATGAAATATTCTCCTGTTATTGGTTTAGAAATACACATTCAACTCAAAACAAAATCCAAGATGTTTTGCTCTTGCGATAATCGCGGCGAATATCTTCCTTCCAATACTACTATCTGTCCAATTTGTACTGGCCAACCAGGCACCTTGCCTGTTCCCAATTATCAAGCAATTGAATGGGCTGTTAAAACTGCCTTGGTTTTAAATTGCAAAATCAACCATTTAAGTAAATTTGATCGCAAACATTATTTTTATCCAGACCTGCCCAAAGGTTACCAAATTTCTCAATTTGATTTGCCCGTTGGTGAACATGGTTTTATAGAAATAGAAGTACCGGCCAAAGAAAAAATTGGGGACAAGGACGTAGAAAAAGAATTACATGAAGTATCTCCTGAATCTCCAGATACAGTCTTACCAAAAAATAAAAGAATAGGTATCACCAGACTACACTTAGAGGAAGACGCCGCTAAAAATGTACATGGTACAACCGGCACTTTGGTAGATTTTAACCGCGCGGGAACACCCTTAGTAGAAATTGTATCAGAGCCTGATATGAGAAGCGGTACTGAAGCCAAAATTTTCTTGCAAGAGGTTCAAGCTATTGCCAGATTTTTACATATCTCTGAAGCAGAGATGGAAAAAGGACATTTACGTTGTGACGTTAATGTGTCTTTAAGACCAGTTGGCGAGACAAAATTTTATCCTAAGACAGAAATTAAAAATTTAAACTCTTTTAAGGCCGTAGAAAGGGCAGTTGAATACGAGATCAAGAGACAAACTGCTTTGTGGGAAAAAGGAGATATCCCAGAAAAATTAACTACCCGCGGTTGGAACGATTTAGAACAAAAGACAGAAGAACAAAGAGTCAAAGAAGGGGCTGAAGATTACCGCTACTTTCCAGAACCAGATATCCCCGCTTTACAACTGGAAAAGATAGAAAAAAAAGTTAAATTAGAAATACCAGAAATGCCTCAAAAAATGCGGGTCAGATTTGTTGATGAATATGGTTTATCCAAAAGCGATGCTAAAATTTTAACCCAAGACACTACCTGGGCCGATTTTACTGAAAATGTCTTTAGCGAAGTTTGGGAATGGTTAACTGGGTTACCAGAACTAGAAGGGACAGAAGATGAGATTATGGTTAAGCATCGCGCTAAAGTGGCACGT
>JAPLWR010000048.1 GCA_026396495.1 Candidatus Magasanikiibacteriota bacterium
ACCAGGACTGGATGGGGAAGGAGAAAGAGTGCCCGGCTTGGGTTCACGCGACCGTGTATCAATATGCACATAATGATCAAATCGATCTTGAACTCCTGCAAATACCATAATTTCACCTGTCAAAGAGCCTACCCTAAGTTAAGCACCAAAGACCTAAAAGGTCAATAATAAAAAACCGATGGGTGTTAAACCATCGGTGGGGACGTTCTTGGTTACAGAGACCAAGTCTGGATAATTTGATTCATGATCTCTTCCATGAACGCGCGTCCACCGCATTCACGAGTGAAGATCACTCCAGTGATTGCACCGGTTGCCAGTAGCGGAGCATAGGTTTCCTGCTTCTTGCGGTATTCGCAATCGCAAGTCACCACAAAGATGTGAGCATGCGGCTGCTCAGCTCGCAACTGCTTCACAAACTCATTGGTGCGAGCAAAGCCGGTCAGACCGGAATAGACTACTGCCAGCACGTTAGCACTTTCCTGCAGATCGGTCTTGAGCCCTTCATACCGACTAACCACCTCATCCTGCGCCGAGGTAGCCTGTTCCTTCAAAATCTGGGAGGAGGCCCGGTTGCCCAAATCCGACATCAGAGGATCAAAAGGTCCTGCAAAAACAGAGGCAACCAACGCTCCTTCCACGCGTGGATCGTAGCTCACATTGCCGTTCTGGATGAAAATGCGCAAACCAGGCTTACCTGTTTCCTTTTCACCATTATCTTCCAAACCAACGCAATTATAACTGGAAAGCAGAACAGCCAACCGCTTCTTGCCCTGCCCACGGCATCCTCCTATGTTTCAGTTGTCTAAAAAAGCTAAGCCAATCTTAGCTGATCAGCTTAGCAAATTTTTTAAAAAAAGTCAAGATTAAATCTCTATAAAGGTATTATCCCCCAAAATCATCTTATGACCCTTGGGTGGAGCCTCGTGGCCATCAATAATGGCCGCATTTTTTCCAATCACGCTGTCCACCGCGCGAGTTTTACAATTAATATCTACATTCTCAAAAATAATGGAATGTTCCACTTCCGCAGTATAAATCTCAGTACCCTGGCCAATAGTAGTATAAGGTCCAATATAGCAATCATCTAAAATACAATTTTCTCCGATGATCACCGGACCCCTAACTAACACCTTAGGACCAATTTTACTGCCAGCGCCAATTTTTACATTACCCTCGATACGCGCGCCTTTTTCTACAGTAGCACCATTAGTAAAATGGTTGGCTGGTAATTCATCTAATAATAAATGATTAGCAATTAAAAGATCATTAGGCTTGCCAGTATCTTTCCACCAACCAGTCACTTCATTCCAACCAACTTTTTTGCCATTTTGAATTAACCAAGTGTTGATATCAGAAATTTCATATTCGCCACGTGCGCTTTTTTGTATATTTTGAAAGGCCTCAAAAAAACTTTTGTCATAAAAATAAATACCGGTTTGGGCCATATTAGATGGCGGGCTAACTGGTTTTTCTAAAACTCTTAATAATTTTCCATTAGCATCAAATTCACCCACCCCAAAACGTTCTGGATCAGTAACCTTAGAAAAAGCTAACAAACAATTAAGATTTTCTTTTTCAAATTTATCGGCCAAAGGCTTAAGACTACCAAAAGTTATATTATCACTTAAATAAAAAATGAATGGATCATTGCCAATAAAATATTTAGCCAAATTTACTACATGAGCAATGCCTTGAGGCCCACCGGTTTGCTCAAAAAAAGTTATTTTAATACCCCAGTGACCACCATCGCCAACCACTTTTTGCATTTCTGTTTCACCAGGGTTAACATTGATAAAAATTTCTTTAACGCCAATTTCTACCACTTTATCAATAGCATGAAAAATCATTGGCTTATTAGCCAAAGGAATTAAATGTTTATTGATTGTAGTGGTGATAGGACGTAAGCGTGTTGCATGCCCCCCACCAGTTAAAATGGCTTTTTTGATCATATCTTCTAAACTATTTTTTCAATAAGTTGCCCTTCTCGAGAGGACAGTAGTTCCGCTCGTTTAAATTTCTTAGCCCAATTTCTTAACAAAGTTCCATCTTCTCTTCTACCATAAGCAACCCCAAAAAAAGATTCGGGAGATTTCAAATCTCTAGATATTTTACAAACAAAAGGGGTATTGTTTACTTCTTCTGCTTTGTCAAAATTAAAAACTACTTTAATTTCTGGCTCACCGCCTTTTCTTTCATCGTCCCATTCAAAATTTTGAAAAAATCTACCAGCTACTCTTATAGAAAAAGCCGGATGAATTACTGGGAACTCTTCTTCAATTCTTTTTTGTGTATCTTTAATATCAACTAGTGGTACTTGAGTCGGTAATTTATCCATATATTTTACCAATACATAATAAGTCTTAAAACCCACCAATAAACTTCCATCAAAGGGTTACCAACATATAATAAAAGTGGATTGGCCATTTCTTTTTCTTGAAATAAAATAGCCGAAACAGATTCATGAGTTAATTCTCTATCAGAAATAACACGAATTTTTTGGATATGTTTTCTTTTAGCCAACCACTTTTGCCAATTAGCTTTTTGCAACCAATATTTATAAACTTTTTTTCTTTCTCCAATCCAACCACCTTTAAAAGCAAAAATAATCAAAGCTAATTCCATTATAATTAACATCGGCAGAATAAGGAGTAAGGTTGGCCATTTATAAAATTCCAGCAAAACACCATAACGATTGCGTTCCATCCAGAAATATTTAGTAATACTTCTGCTAAATTGATACTTATGATAAACAACAGAATCTCTTACTAAGACAGTTTTATATCCAGCCACTTTTAAACGATAACAATATTCTAAATCTTCATGATACAAAAAGAAATCTTCATCCAAACCTCCAAATTGTTTTAATAAATCGGCTCGCATCATTAAAGCAGCACCGCTACCATAAGCAATTTCTTTAACCGGAGGCAAAGACACTTCACTTACTTTTAATCTGTAATCTGAACAAAATCCAAAACCTAAGTAATGCATGGAATTACCAGCTGAATTTATCAGATCTGTTTCTGGATGCAATAATAAAAGTGATTGAGCAGCGCCAATTTTCTTATCTTTTTCCATTACATCAACAATGGGTTCTAAAAAATTAGAAGCGACAAATGCATCATTATTATGCAAAACCACATAATCAAATCCATTTTCCAAAGCATACTTAATACCTACATTATTACCTCCAGCAAAACCTAAATTTTCCTGTTGAGCTAATAAAGTTACCTTGGGTAAAGTCACGCCGGATTTAGGCATAACCGCTTCTTCAATATAGCGCACTGAAGAACCATATTGTGGGTGGGGATTATCTACAATAACAAACTCCACCCTATCTTTAGGATAAGTTAATTTTTCCAATCCAGAAACCACATCATCCATGTAAGGTTCACAGTGAAAAGAAAGGTAAATTATAGCTACTTTTGGTTGCATAATTTTAAATTAAGTTGTTTGACCGCGCCACTTCCACCAATATTTAAGCCAGCTAAAAATATGAACTCTGGTAAGTGGATTTTTAATTATTGATCCAAAAATTCCTGGCACCTGAGCTGATCCTTTTCCATGACGGTGCATTATCTTTATATCATAAACGTAATAAACCGGGTAGTGTGCTTCCCAAAAACGACGACATAAATCACAATCCTCAAAGTACATGAAAAATCTATCATCAAACATCCCCACTTCTTTCAACGCGGTGCCCCTACAAAACATAGCTGAACCCATGACCCAATCAACCGGCTGAGTTCTTTTGTGGTCAAAATCTTTCATCAAATAATGATCCACCATTTTTTTATATTTGGGTTTCTCTCCCAAAGAACTGCGACGCAATAGTGGAATGAGAGAATTAGGAAAACGATAGCAAGAATGTTGCAAAGTCCCATCACTGTTTAAAAGCTTAGGGGCAATCATGCCGATCTTAGGATTAGATTCCATAAAATCATACAAACGCTGCATTACTTTCTCACCAGTAGGAAAATTAACATCAGGATTTAAAATAAAATAATATTTAGCCTCCACGGACCTTAAACCAACATTCTGCGCTTTGCCAAAACCAACATTAAAATCTTGTGGTAAATATTTAACCTCGGGAAAATTATTTTTCAACATTAACCAACAACCGTCTTGAGGAGTATTATCTACTACCACCACCTGCACTTTTAAAAAAGAGCCGTAAAGATCATTTTTAAGGGACTCCAAAAGCTGACGAATATCTTCCGTCATTTTATAATTAACAATTGTAATGGCGATGTCAAACATAATTTACTTTAACCACCTTCTAAATTCTTCCCAATTAATTTTCTTGTTTGCTTGTAATGTTTTTCTCTTGTTTTTTAGGTCTTCCCTGTTATTCCAAATAAACCCCCAGCCTCCTAAAACTGCCCTATTAAACAATAGATAATAAACAAACTTCCTTAATTCATACCAGAAAATGAGTAAAAAATCAAGTAGCAGGTTCTGCCACATTTCATTTTTGTACAAATTCATTAAGTGGTTCCTATAACTTAACAAAGCAATTCTGGGTGATTGAGCTTGTTTATTCTTAATAGCAGCCACATCCCCCATTGTCTTGGGGCCTGGTGCAGTTCTATCATGATAACCAATAACCTCAGGCAAAACATAAGCCTTGAGTCCTTGTAACTGGAAACGGTAGGCTAAATCCACATCTTCTTTATAAGATTCATACAGAGAATCAAAAATATTATTGTCACCAAAAGAAACTTCTTGCAAGGCTTCGCGGCAATATACTGGCAAAGTTCCAGAAACGCCAAAAACTTCTGTGGGTTCTTTAATTT
>JAPLWR010000103.1:0-2736 GCA_026396495.1 Candidatus Magasanikiibacteriota bacterium
ATGTACTTCTCTCGGCAATTATTTGATCTAGATTTATTTCTGTCATAATTTTTAACTCTTAATAAAACATTCACGACAAACAGGTTTATACTGATAGCTACCATCATCTGGTACTACTGAAGGTGGCCCCTCTACTACTGGCTCCTCATTTTTAAACACTTGTGTGTAAATACCATTATATTCTAAACATTTTTCACAAACAGCCCTTTTATAAATAATTTCCTTGGGTCCTAGTTCTATTAACCTAACAATTGTATCAAAAATTTTTCTTTTGTAATCCAGATCTAACCCGGAAATAATGACCCTGGTTTTTTTCTGGAGTAATTTCTCTACTACTACCACATCTTCTGGTGAAAACATATGCACCTCATCAATACCCACAACATCCCAATCTTCTAATAGAGCTTCTTTTAAACTTTGGACTTTCCTGCCAGATAACATCGCCCCAGCTCTAGATTGCACCTCTGCATCGCGGACATTACGCTCCGGCTGAAATAAAACAAATTTAACCGGCATATATTTCAAAGGTGAAATTCGGCTAATAAGCTCCAAAGTTTTACCACTTTTCATTGGCCCCAAAATTAGGGTTAAATCCATATAATTAATGCATTTTGTGAGTAATATCAAATATAACAATTCCTCCTGCCACACCCACATTTAAGGACTCTTTTTGACCATACATGGGAATCTCTACTATTGTATCAGCTAAAGCCAAAATTTTTAAGGGCAAACCCTTTACTTCACTACCTAAAATTAAAGCTACTTTTGGGGTTGGTTTAAAATTGTAATAAGGAATACTTTTTTTACTTTGTTCTAAAGCCACAATTTCGTAACCTTCTTTCTTGAGTTGCTTAATAGTTCTTACAATTTGCTTAACACAAACAAAGGGAATTATCTTTTCTGCTCCCAAGGCTACTTTATCAATTTGGGGGTGAGGAGGAGCAGGTGTAATACCACCCAAAAAAATTTTCTCTACCCCAGCACCATCGGCCGTCCTAAAAATTGCCCCTACATTAAATCTGCTACGAATATTTTCTAAAATTAAAAATAAACTCATAAAATAATGCTCTTACTTTGATTATATGGCAAAAATTTATTTTTAGCGAGAGAGCCTTGACAAAACCTCAAACTTATACTACACTTTAGCCAACTTCTGGGGAGTGATTCCATGAGTCAACGGGATGTTTTCCTCCATGTGATGCCCCGAGCCGTGACCGAGATGCGACGAGCAGCGATGCGGGCTGGATACGAAGCCGAGGACCTCACCACAACCACAGAGGATCGAGGCAACGGAACCTTTGGCATCAAGATCCACAGCCGCACCAACCCCGCAATCCCTGTCATCATGGGCAGCTGCGGATACCCCTCCGCCATGCGCTAACATCGCAACAACTAACAAACCCACCCTGTGACCAAAACCCGCCGAGGAAATCGGCGGGCATTTTTTATTTGGCTAAATATTTTTTTATCTCACTAATTATTTTTTCTAGAGAATTTTCTGATTTAGTGTAATACTTGATCACTCCTAATTCCTCATACTCCTTTTCCTTAACGGGATTTTCGCTGTTAGAAACTACAAATACTGGCAAACCCTTTAATTTTTCATCACCTCTTAACCGTTTGGTAAAATAAATTCCGTCTTCACCCAATAAATAATGGTCTAACCAAATTAAGTCTACTAATCCAACATCCTTTAGATACTGCCAGGCTTGATCAGCAATCCTAGACTTGATAACTTGAAACCCCTCTCCTTCTAAAGAAGTAGCAATAGCATTTAACAAAGACTCTTCATCCTCAATAACTAAAATGGTAGGCCTATTTGATTGATTCGTCATATAGTTATATTTATAACTCCATAATACAACTTTCTTCCTTATCTGTTAAGCACTCTAAATTTTATAAATCACATCTTTACGTTCCACCACAACTGTCCAACCAACGCGTTTAGCATAACGAAATAATTTTTGATTGGGATTGAAACAAATGGGATGGTCCATCATTTTTAAAAAAGGAATATCACTATCAGTGTCCCCCACTCCAATAGAACCACGTAAAGCTAAACCGTGCCTCTCAACCACCACTTTCAACATTTTGGATTTATCAATAATCAAATCTAAAAAAAGTTGTTGAGAAGTGATCACACCTTTCTTATCTACTTCCCGTAAACGTCCATACATTTTGTCAAAGCCAATTTTCTTGGCAAATTCTTCTACCAATTCTCTAGGTGAATGGGAAATGGCGATCAAATAATAATTTTCTTTTTTTAATTTACTGATCAAATCTCTAGTATAACAATACACTCTGTTTTGGTGAAAAGCTACAACTTTTTTAACCACTTTTAAATAAGTGTCGTATTTCACTCCTTCTATTTCTTTATCAAAAACCTTGACAATAGCCCACATATAATCCTCGTAAGGACCCTTACGCTCTATCCACTTTTTCAATTCTTTGGCATACTTCTCTCTAACCTTAGCAGAAAAAACTCCTTCTTGAATAAGAGCTTCTGTTGCTTCTGACAAAAGACTGGAGCGAAAAATAGTTCCGTCAATATCAAAAATTGCCACCTTGCGTCCGGCCAATTTCTTAGAAGATGGTTGTTTAAAATTCTTTTTCATAAATTGAGGCAATTATTAATAATTGCCCACTATAACACTAAAATCTTAATTTCGCAAGAAGGTAACCCGTAACTGAACCCAAATATCAAAAAGAAAGATAATAACCTCAAATAAAATTAGA
>JAPLWR010000103.1:2774-4099 GCA_026396495.1 Candidatus Magasanikiibacteriota bacterium
AAAAAATGAGACTTTTTGGTTTGGAAAATATCAATAATAAACTGAGAGGAATTCCTTATTAGATCTGTTTTATATTGCAAAGCTTGAACCCGATCATCAATTTCAAACACATCGGCTACTTGAGAAAAAAATAGTTGCAATTTAGGCTCTACCCATAAAATAGAAGGTTTATCCAACAACGATAATTCTACTACTACTGTGGAAGCCATAGCATTAGCCACGCTAACATTTTGTATATATTCTCTTTCTTTTCTCCAAACAAAATGTCTTTCGAGATTTTTTTGTGATTCTTTTAATTTTTTTAAAGTTTCATGAGCTGATTGGTCAAAATAATCTATCTCCACAGACTGGGCTAAAATTCTAGCGGCTAATCCTAACTCTTTATAGGTAACGGAAGGCAACTTGACCCCCGCCACAGCATACTCTTCTGCCTCCCCATCTTCCAAAAAATAATTGTCACTATTAGGTTTTTTATTTTTATCAATTAAAAAAGGATTAATTTTTTTAATTGCTTCCCTTTCTAATTCCTCATTAAAATTTACAAAAACTACCACCCCAAACTTAAAAACAAAAAGATAAACATCTTCAACTACCTTAAAAGATAGATACAATCTTTTGCTTTCTAACAAAACAAAGGGTGGCTTTTGGCTTAAACCCAAAAAATCTGCTTCTCTAGCTAAATTTTTACCCACTAATTGAAAACGCATAAATTAATTTTTTAAAGAATATTGCTTGATTAAATTATCTAATTTACTAAAAATCTTCTGATTGTCTTCTTTCTTATATTTTAACAAATTTTCACGATAGATACCCATATCTGACAAAAAAGATTCTATATTTTCCTTAGTAATTTTTTGTAAAAATTTTCCATAACCTAATTTTTCTAAATAATACGCATTGAGAATTTGCTCAAACTGTCCTTTCACGGGCATAGCTAAATAGGGTTTACCCAAATGCAGAGCTTCAGAAATTAAAGATAAACCAGCCGTAGCAAATATTGCCTGACAACTGGCCAGATCTTTTAAAAAACCAACTTGACTAGGGAGTTTAAAAATTAAATTATCTTCATTAAGGTGTTCCCCTACCCCATAAATAATAAACTGAGCATTAATTTTTTTCAAAACATCAATGACACTAGAAAAATTGGAAGTAGTATAAACCAAAATAAAATTTCCCACGGTTGGTTTAGTCTCTAGTACTTCTTTTCTTAAAATTGGTGGAAACAAATAAGTTCTAGGATGAGTAACTGAAGTTTTAAAAAAAGAAGTTACTAAATAAGCTTTAGCATTATGCACCATTAATTTAGAAACTGTTTTAGCAGTTAA
>JAPLWR010000103.1:4165-5877 GCA_026396495.1 Candidatus Magasanikiibacteriota bacterium
GATGTAAATTGTCTATAGAAATAAGAGGAATACCATTTAAATTAGCTATTAAACCGGTTATTGGTTCAAAGTCAGAAATAATAAGTTGTGGCTTAAAATTAGCTACCAAGTTACTCACCTGTTTAAATGTTTTTTGCAATTTGGGTAATTTTTTAATATTACTAAATAAAGTTTCTAAATATTTTGCCTGATTTTCTTTATAAGTGATATGCAAACCGGTAATTTTTGACACTTCGAAAAAAGGAGAAAGGTTTTCATAACCTTTGTCATGAGAAACAACTTTCACTTGATGCCCTTGATTTAACAAATGTTCAATTATAATTTTAGATCGTGAGGCATGCCCTATGCCTTGTCCAGCTACCCCATAAATAATTCTAGCCATACTATTTTTCTTGGTGGGTTAATCGTCCATGATAAAATAAACATTTCATACCTTCTGCCATAATTAAATAAACCAGCACCACTAACCCGATAGAGAGTAAAATCTTACCTGACAAAGCCTGGAAGCCAAAATAGGAACCAAAATTGGTAAAAGGTAAAACCCACGCCAAAGCGACGACAATTAATAAAGTGCTAAACAAAAGTGGCCAACTAGGACGGGTTTGTATAAAGGGAATTTTTTTAGAACGAATTACATAAATAACAAAAACTTGGGTTGCGATAGATTCTATAAACCAACCTGTTTGAAATTGGGACTCGGATAGTTTAAAAACCAAAAGCAAGAGTCCAAAGGTAATAAAATCAAACAAAGAACTAACTGGCCCAAAAATAAACATATATTTTCTGATAAAACCTAAATCCCAACGTAAAGGTTTTTTAACCGAATCGGCATCCACTAAATCGGTAGGTAAAGTCAGCTGAGACATATCATACAAAAAATTGTTCAATAAAACTTGGGCTGGCAACATAGGCAAAAAAGGCAAAAAGAAAGAAGCAAAAGTCATGGAGAACATGTTGCCAAAATTAGAACTCAAACCCATCATAATATATTTCAAAGTATTACGAAAAGTTTTTCTGCCTTCTATAATTCCGTCTTTTAAAACCTCTAAACTTTTTTGCAATAAAATAATATCTGCTGTTTCTTTAGCCACATCTACTGCATTATTAACAGAAATTCCCACATCAGCAGCTTTTAAAGCCGGCGCATCATTAATGCCATCGCCCAAATAACCCACTGCCAACCCCTTTTTCTCTAGAGCCAAAACAATTCTTTCTTTTTGTTCTGGATTAACTCTGGCAAAAACAGAAGTTACTAAAACTTTAGCCTCCAATTCTTCCTCGCTTAATTTTTCTACTTCATCACCGGTAATAATCCCTGTTATCTCCAAACCAATATCCTGGCAAATTTTTCTAGTTAAAACCTCGCTGTCACCGGTTAAAATTTTAACTTCAACTCCTAATTCTTTAAGATCGGCTATAGTTTCTAAAACACCCTCTTTAGCTGGATCTAAAAAGGCCATAAAACCTAAGAGGGTCAAGTTTTGTTCATCATTTTTATGATAAGTTTCTTTTTTGTCTATAACCTCTTTAAACGCTACCGCCAAGACCCTAAAACCTTCTTGGCTTAAATTATCATATTCTTTTTGAGCTAAGGATAAAAATTCCGGACTAAATTTTTTATTTTTATTTCCATCTGAAAAATTATCACAAATTTTTAAGATATTTTCTGGAGCCCCTTTAGTAATTAAAAAATGCTGGTTATTTTTTTCTAC
>JAPLWR010000103.1:5953-20507 GCA_026396495.1 Candidatus Magasanikiibacteriota bacterium
GACGTAAAAAATCAAAGGGAATTTCGTCAATCTTTTTAAAACTAGCTATAGCGGGTTTTTTAAAATCTTTAATGGCTTTGTCTAAATGATTTAAAATACCAGTATGAAAAATACTAGAGAGATAAGCGTAGTTAAAAGTCTCCTCTTTATCATGACCAAACAAATCGACACTTCTAATTAAAGTAATTTTGTCTTTAGTTAAAGTGCCCGTTTTATCAGTACATAAAATATTCATGCCACCAAAATTTTCAATGGCAGTTAAATTTTTTACCACTACACTTTTTTTAGCCATTAACAGAGAGCCGCGGCTTAAGGCCACAGAAATAATCATCGGTAATAACTCCGGAGTTAAGCCAATAGCAATAGCAATAGCAAATAAAAATGAATCTAAAAAGCCACGACCTAGAAAATAATTGGCTAAAAAAACTATCACCACTAAAACAAAAGTGACTCTCATGATAAAAAAACTAAAAGACTTTATACCTTTTTCAAATTCTGTCTCAGAATCAGGGGCGGACAAATTGGAAGCAATTTTTCCATACCTTGTTTTTATTCCCGTTTCTTTAATTCTCACTAAAGCAAAACCAGACACTACACTTGTGCCCATAAAAACTTTAAAATCATCCTTATCCTCAACACCAGCTACCTTTTCTGCTGGAAAAGATTCTCCTGTAAGAGCGGCTTGATTGAGAAAAAAATCTCTAGCTTCTAAGATTTGTCCATCAGCTGGAATAATATCTCCCGCAGTTAATTCCACCAAGTCACCGGGCACAATCATTTTTAAAGCCACTTCTTTTTTCTTGCCATCCCGCCAAACAGTAGCAGTGGTGACCACACGAGCAATTAATTTATCTACTGCTTTTTCTGACTTGTAAGTATTGAAAAAATCTAACATTCCCGATACACTCACCATGATCAAAATAATAATAGCGTTGGTGGCTTCTCCTAAAAAGAAAGAAACGGCAGCCACCACAATTAATAAAATTAAAAGCGGACTTTTAAATTTGCCTAAAAACATTTTCACTGGACTAATTTTCTTTTTACCAACGACAACATTATAACCATACTTTTTTAAAAGATTGGCAACTTCTATACTTTTTAAACCTAATTTTTGATTTGTTTCTAGCATAAATTTAACTTAAAACTAAAAATAGAGGCGATTTACCTCTATTTTATCACTTTTTTACCTTTTACCCTAGAAACCTCGTATCCCAAACTACAACTTAGTTCTTTTAAGTAAAATAGAATTCAAAACCACAGAAACACTGCTTAAAGCCATGGCTAATCCAGCTAATTCCGCTCGTAACAAGCCCAAAGCAGCAATGGGAATACCCACGCTATTATAAAACAATGCCCAAAACATATTTTGTTTAATTTTCCTCATGGTGGCCTTACTCAATTTAATAGCTTTAACTACATCACGTAAGTCATTTTTAACTAACACAATCCCACCAGCTTCAATAGCAATGTCCGTTCCCGAACCCATCACAATTCCTAAATTAGCAGCAGCCAACGCCGGAGCGTCATTGATCCCATCCCCCACCATCGCAACTTTTAAACCAGTTTGCTGTAATTTTATCACTTCTCTAGCTTTATCTTCTGGCATAACTTCAGCTAGAACCTCGTCAATTCCGATTTGTTTAGCAATAGCTTGAGCCGTACGCTTGTTATCGCCGGTGATCATAATAGTTCTAATTTTCATCTGATGTAACTCGGCAATAGCCTCTTTAGTTGTTTCTTTTACAGTATCAGCCACGGCAATTAATCCTAACAATGTTGAATCAGCTGTTAATTGCATCACGGTTTTACCTTCATTCTCTAATTTTTCAATTAAACCAATTTCCTTTTGAATAATTGTTCCGTTATTTTCTGATAATTTTTTGTTACCTAAAAAATACTTTATGCCATTAGCCTCACCTCTAATCCCATGACCAGGCACAGCTTGAAAATCAACTACTGGCAAAAATTCTAATTTTTTTTCTTTGGCTTTTTTGATAATTGCTTCAGCTAAAGAATGCTCTGATAATTTTTCTACCGATGCACCAATTTGTAAAACTTGGTCTTCTGATATTTTATCAAAAGCAACAACATTAGTTACTTCCGGCTTCCCCTTAGTTAATGTTCCTGTTTTATCAAAAACAATTATTTTAATTTTATTAGCGATTTCCAAAGCCTCGCCGCCTTTAATCAACACTCCATTTTCCGCTCCCTTACCAGTGCCCACTAAAATAGCTGTGGGAGTAGCCAACCCTAGGGCGCACGGACAAGCAATTACTAACACGGCAGTAAAGGCCACCAGAGCCACAAAGAAAGGAGACCCCGCCAAAAAATACCAAGAAACAAAAGTAATTAAGGATATTGCAACCACCGCTGGTACAAAAAAACTAGAAACTAAATCCGCGAATTTCTGAATTGGTGCTTTAGAACTTTGAGCTTCTTCTACAACTTTGATAATTTGAGAAAGTACAGTATCTTTACCAATTTTAAGAGCCTTAAATTTAAAACTACCTGTTTTATTAAAAGTTGCCCCAATCACAAAGTCTCCTGCTTTCTTGTCTAGTGGCAAACTTTCGCCGGAAATCATAGATTCATCCACGCTAGAATAACCATCTATAATTTGTCCATCGACTGGAATTTTTTCTCCAGGACGGACAATGATAATATCTCCTACCAACACTTCTTTAATAGGAATATCACGTTCAACACCATTTTGAACTACTCGCGCAGTTTTAGCTTGTAAACCTAAAAGTTTTTTAATCGCTTCACTCGCCTTACCTTTAACTCGAGCCTCTAACCATTTGCCCAGAACTACAAAAGTAATTAATAAGGCTGATGTTTCATAAAATATTTCACCATTTAAAAAGTAAGTGGAAGCAAAACTAAAAAAGTAAGCGGCACTGGTACCAATGGCGATCAAAGTATCCATATTGGCACTGCCATTTTTTGTTGCATAATAAGCTCCACGATAAAACCTCCAACCGATAAAAAATTGCACAATTCCCGCTAGAACTGATTGAACTAATTTACTATAAAAAGATTTGTCCATTAAAACCATGCTCAAAACAACCACTGGCACAGTTAAAATTAAACTCAAGAAAAAAAAGTTTCTTTCTTTTTTAATTTCTCTTTCTCTTCTCTTCTGATTTTTATCAACTTCGTCCTCACCCGTTAGACCTGCTTTATAACCTATTTTTTGAACAGTAGACAAAACTTCTATATCTAAGGATTTATCACCCTCAAATTCTACAGTAGCTTTTTGAGTGGCAAAATTAACTACAGCTTTTTTAATCCCCGGAACTTCTTTCAAACTATTTTCAATCAACAAAGAACAAGAAGCACAATGCATGCCTTCTATATTATAAGTTTGTTTGATATTTTGATTAGCCATATTATTCAATAATTAATTTGCCCTGGTACATTGACATATCACACATAAAAGAAAAAGTTCCTTTTCTGTCAGCTGGAATTTTAATTGTCACTGTTTGTCCTTGTGGTAATTCTTTTCTGATGTGCCAATCGGGAAAATTAACATAACGGGAGCAATCTGTATCTTCTTCACGTTTAAAATTTATTTGAATTGGCAAACCAAATTTAGCTCTAATTACATTTGGTGCGTAAACCCCTTTTACCAAGATATTAAAAATCTGAACGCCGTTGGTTTTAATCGGTGCCACCCCTCTTTTTCTCTTGGTGGCCCAAATCCATAAGACAAAAATCCCAATAATTAACAAGATTAGAACTAAACCGATTGGTTTCATAAAAATTTTAAGTTAAATTTTACTCTACTACATCAATTATACCGTTTACCATACCCATCCAACAACTAAATTTATAACGTCCTATTTTTGTAGGTGTAAATTCCTTAACAGATATTTGACCATTAATTAAGTCTATTTGCCCGGCAAACAAACCGCGGGCGATGATGGCATTAGTGCAACCACTAGTTCCTGTATCTGTTACTTCCCATCTAACTGGCACGCCAACTCTCACTTTTAAGTGATCCGGAGTATAGCCCAAAGAAGAAGCCTCCATTTTAAGCACCTGCACGCCATTAATTAAGGGTGGTAAACCATCTTCTACAACTTGCTGGGTCGAAGAACTACTCTTAAACCAATCGGTCACACTGGGCCAACCCAAGACATTAAATTGGGCATTAAGATTAAACAAGGCGAAAAAAACTACCAAAAAACCAGCTGTCTTTAAAAATTTACCTGCCATATTAGGACGAGCAGCATATTTAACACTGGATAGACCAATTAATAATAAAATTGGTGAGGTGCCCAGAGCAAAGAAAAGCATAATTAAAGACCCTTGCCAAAAAGAACCAGCGAGCAAGGCTGCTCCCTGAGAGGTAATTGTAAAACCACAAGGCAAAAAGAAAGTTAAGGCTCCCAAAATAAATGGCATTTGTTTACCACTAAATTTTTTTTCGTCAGCTACGTGGCGAGTTATAAAACGTGGCATTCTAATTTGCCATTTTTGAAAATACCTAACACCCAACATTTGTAAACCCAAAACTAACATTAATAAGGCCACCAAAACAGCCAAAAAACTAGAGGAGGAAGAAGAAAATTTTAATTTTTCTCCAACTAAACCTAACAATCCACCACCCAAACCATAAGCCAATAAACGCCCAACATTAAACATTAAGTGAGGCTGCATCTTAGTTTTTAAATTAGAAGTGGGAGCATATAATTCTGTCCACTGCTTAGACATTGATAAGACTAACCCGCCAACCAAAGCCGCACAAGTAGAAAGACCAGCAATAATACCAAATAAGAAAAAACCAGCTAGGCTAGATGAGGAATTAACATTGAAGGCGGAAACAAAACCCAAACGATTTAAATAAAGAAAACCCAAAATAATAATCAAAGCTGGCCATAAATTTTTCCAACCACCAGTTTTTTTCTCTTCCTTAAAAGGTTCGTCAAAAAATTTATAACCTTCTTCTTTGAACAAACTATTTAATTGTTCCTTAGTTGGCCTACCAGAAGTATAAGTGACCCTTACTTCTTCTCTTCTTAAAGAAGCTTCAGCTGAAGTCACACCAGAAATTTCTATCATTTTTTTTTCTAATAAAATTTCACATGAGGCACAATGCATGCCTTTGACTTTATAGATACGTTCAAATTTATTTGTTGATTCCATATTACTTATTTAGTAACTTGGTTACGGTTAAAATTTCTTCTACCATTTCTTGTTTCCGTTTGTTGTTATTAGAATTTACAGCGGAGGTAAAGCAAGATGCTAAATGATTTTCCATCAACATTTGGTGAGCTGATTTTAAAAGACCAATTACTGCCAAATTCTGCTGCATAATATTAATGCAGTATTCACCACTTTCCGTCATTTTAATAATTTTGACTAAAAGGCTATTAGCTTTTTTAAAATTAATTAAGGCTTGTTCTTTTTTATTAGACATACTTTTTTAGGTTAAATTAATTATTCTTAATACCCCCACCTGGGGTACGGGTATAGTATAAACCCCTTTTATCCACATGTCAAATAAAAAAGGGCGTGTGCAAAATAACACACGCCCCGAAAGTTACACTAAACGAAAACTAACTCTTTCTTCCTCGGTTAAGAGGAAAGGCCTCAGCAAATTTACCCGCCTCTGTAGGATCCTTTAGTGCATCCGCGAGAGCCGCCAATTCACCATCAGCCAATTTTTGGCCAGACAGTACCTTACCCATGCCAACAAGAATATTGCCAACATTGGGCCTGTTTTCTACTTGGGCACGAGGATGACAAAAAGCTGCTACATCGTCAATTCCGCCTGGTCCATCCAAACGAAATTGAGAAATTTGTTCGTCCCAAGCATCCGCATCAAGCTTGGTGAAATGACGAACAAACTTGCCCATCTCTGCAAACATCTTCCGAGTAAAATAGGGCCTGCCATCCTGATAATGCCACCCCTTGTCATCATTATGGTGGATGGCCGAAAGAACTCGCTTGTGGAGTATAGGGGACGACTCCAACAAAGGCCAATGCCAAGTTTCATAAATGCTCATCGAAGTAGGCACAGGAAAATCCGAGGTAAACTCAGGATATTCCCTACCTTCCCAAATCTGCACAATCTGATGGTTCCAGTAATTACCCCTGATGTCGCTCATGCTAATCACTGCTGTTTCATGATTCCAAGGGTCAGAATACCTTATCTTGATAAGATCCCTGCCTTCCCCCTCAGAAATCTTCCACTTATCCTTATTGGCTTCAAAGTGTCTCTTGG
Organism: Candidatus Magasanikiibacteriota bacterium; assembly: GCA_026396495.1. Classification (GTDB taxonomy): domain Bacteria; phylum Patescibacteriota; class Patescibacteriia; order Magasanikbacterales; family UBA10003; genus GWC2-40-17. The sequence goes on from JAPLWR010000103.1 coordinate 12,183, forward strand.
CTCTTTCTACACTGGAAAAGAGTCCCTTGTAAATTTCGGGATAAAGATACAGATACCCAGCAGCACTGTCCCAATGATGGGCTTTCATCGTGATATCAGCCAAATCGTAATTCTCACCTTCATGAGAAGAAATAAAAGAAAAGCGGACCTCACTCCCATCAATGATTTCATAATAAGTGACTTCATCACACAATTCACACTTATGCCCATGGTGCTGAACACCAACTGGACTGATCAGTCCATGACAAGAACCGCACTTAGCACGAGTTACATTAAGGCTGGCAAACCAAAGAGACCAGCCTTCCTTCTCCATTGTTTCAACAGCAACACCGTCTTTCTTTCGATAATCGGCTTGGCGTAAATCTTCAATCTTATAGCCAACCGACCGCAGTTCGGCAAAAAGTTTTTCCAAAGCCTCTGGGGACTTTACGTATAGATCCCCGCCAATGGAAACCACTCCTTCGATTAGAGAAAGGTCCATGCTCTTTGCTCCTTGCTGGGGTTGCTCGTCAGACGGCTTCCAAAACCGTCCCATCTTTGCCCGCCAACCGGCGCGCTTCTGCCGCAGTTTTTCAAGATAGACAACCATACCCTTTTCCGGCCAATCCTCTTCCTTCCAGACAGTCGATTCTAGTGAGAACGTCACTGAACCCTGCAACTGGTCGGTAGTAGCGACCACAAATGGGCCATGTCTGCCATCTTGAATCACTGTTTGAACAATAGCCCTAACACTGTCCAAAGTCACGCCTCCTTTTTGAAAAGAACCTGCGCTGCACACTCTACAGCTGAGTTTGCCAAAAAAATTAGCAACCGCCAAGATTAACATTTTTAAGCTTGTTTGTCAAGTACAAAATACCCTCCCCAATAGAATGGAAAGGGTATTTTAATTTTGCTACTTTAAAAAGATACTAAAGTGAAAATCAACCAAGTAAACAATAAATAGAAGGCCGAAAAGGCTGGAACAAAAATTAATTTGCGATAATCTAAAATTCTTAATCCCCAACTCTTATAACCACGTTGTTTTAATTCAGCAAACAAAGGCAGGTCCTCTTCTTTAATTTTTTTAGTTGGCAAAAACATTACAACGATAATAAAGCCAATAATAGTTAGGATATTGAATGGACCAACCAACAAAAATTTCAACCAGCCGTGTCCTTTCCTGGCTTCTTCAAAAAGAACTAAACCCAAAAGTAAACTAACTAAACAAGAATTAAAAATGACCAAAAAAATAAAAGAAAAAACAGGGTGCACAATGATAAAATTATGCCAGTATGTCTTTAGGGGGGCTTTCTTTATAATCCATAAATCCTCTGTTAACATTTTGGATGGAGCATTAATTTCAATTTTGGTGTATTTAACATTTGTTATCTGAGAATAATCAGCATCTTGTCTCCAAAAATTACCCAAATACCCCTTTCCCCCATCAACATATGAATCATGATAATACGTTACATTGGTATAAGCCTTAATATCATTAAAAACTTTAGGGCTGACATAGCCTATTACCCTAATAGTGGCCGGAACAACGGTACTACCATAAATACTGGTTGGAATTAAAGGAAAATATAACTTGTCGGTAGGAAAAGAGACCAAAACACCTCTCTTTTTTTGGGTTGAATTTTTGAGAAAAACATTATCAAACTCCTGTAAGGCTGAGGGGTTGGACTGAATCATCTGCAACAAAAGATCTTTAAAAAGGATATTTCTTCTAAAAAAATCTTTTTGGGCAGAGACACCACTGATACTCAATCCATCATACCCAGAGAGTTGAAGTGTTTCTGCATATTTTATTTCAAATTCTTTGACAACAGATTGCCACAAAGGGAATTGACTGGAACGATCTAAAATGTATTCAAACTTTTCCTCTAAATCTTTTTTAGAGGTCTTTACTGGTACCTGATTTTTAATCCAAGAAACAATAAAAGTGTAATTTTTTCCAATGTAAGGATTGTAGGCAGGCATGGACCCATTATCTATCTTCAAACCTTTAGAGCGAAGATAATTATATAAACCATCAACTGTTTGGGCGGTTATTATCTCTGTTGTCATCCCCTCTTTATTAACCTCATCATAAATCACAACATCTGGAGCTCCTTTATAAGAACCAAAGGAAGCTGCCCCACCTCCTAAACCAGTGGCATAATCGCCACCAGAATTAGAAGAATAAATTCTTCTATCAGACAAAAACGGCAAAGAATAAAGCTGGGTAGCATAAACAAATTTTCCAAGATCAGCTATCTCGGATTTAACTCCTTCAACTAACTCCTCTCCACCTAAGGCTGGAAATTTAGTGACAACATCAATAATGACTTTCTGAGGGTCAGCTGGCACGGGAAAAATCCAAAAAACATCATTGTTATTTTGTTTTTCAAAATCTGTGCCCACTATCATTCGCTCTAAACCATTATCATAATTGATAAAAGCTTGCTGACTGGTTTCATTCACTTGATCCCACCGATCAGAAAATGGATCATAACTATACAAACCGCCATCAGCTAAGGCCGGGGCCGTATTAACAAGCAAGAAGCTAAATAAAAACAAAAAAACAAATAGTTTTTTCATAAATTGATTAAATAAATTACCCTTTAAGTTTACCACGGTTTGGTTATATTCAAAAACATCTCTTTTAAAGAGATGTTTTTGAAATCGGGCTGGGCGGACTCGAACCGCCGGCCTTCTGCTCCCAAAGCAGACGCTCTAGCCAACTGAGCCACAGCCCGTTTTAAACCCGTAAAAATATTCACGGGTTATTGATTCTCAAATGCCGAGGGAGAGAATCGGACTCTCGACGCAAGGATTTTCAGTCCTTCGCTCTACCACTGAGCTACCTCGGCTTTCATGGTGGACTGTACCGGGATCGAACCGGTCACCTCCGCGTTGCAAACGCGGCGCTCTACCAGATGAGCTAACAGCCCAATAATTATGATAGGCAGGTCACCGGCTACGGCTTAACTAGTCCTAATAATACTACATTTAGACTTAACTGTCAAACCCCCTTATTTTACCTCTCTCACAATACAAACTGGGGTTTGTTCATTAGTTTGACCCAAAGGATTATCCTTAAAAACCGCTTTAGCCCAATTATCCTTAATTCCCCGATTGGATTTGCCTAAAACAACCACTCCCAAGTCATTAGCATCGATAATTACCACTTCATGACCCAATTGTTCTTTTAAAAACTGCGCCACTTTGTGAGGCTTTGCCGGGCCTAATTTAGCATACTTGTTATAAGGTGGCAAAGTATAAGAACAGGGGCCATCAATAGCCGCTACAGTCCTGCCAGTCACTAAATAAAACACCCCCCTTATACCCAAAGGCTTGGTAAAAGCAGCCAACAACGCCGCAAATAAAATTCTTAAAGATCCAACTTCTTGAATAGCTAACTGCATAGTCCAAGGACTACCCAAACCAATTCCATAAGGAGACTTATGGACAAACTTCACTAAAAAATTAGCTAACCAAGAAGGCTTAATTTCGCTGATGGGGTATGCCCGACCTTGGCTGATAGCGACAATTTTTTCACTAATAAAAAGATAATCACCAGATTGCAAATAAGTGCCAGCACAATCTTTAACAATCGCCACTAAATCATCACCTTTTTTAATTACAGGCGTCTTAACTGGAAACCTGGCTAACTTTTTACCTCCTACTTCAATTTCTAATTTTTTACCAACATTAGGTTCTAACATATTTTTGATTCATTTTAATATTAACCACCATCATTGCCATCAACAACCAGAAAAAAACAGCTAGATCATTTTTAAAGTATGGAGCATCAACTAATCCCTGTATTAACATTATCAGCATAGAAGCTAAGATTGTTTCTACTAACCACAAATCCTCTCCTTTTTTTTGTTTCATTAATTCAAAACCAGCCCGCCAGAATAATAAAATCAACCACAAAAAACCCACCAAACCAAAAAAGCCTATTTCACTCCAAAAATTTAAAATAATATTATGAGGATAGGGATAAATTTCTGCCCAAGCTAAAATATGATAAGGACGTACCACAGTTTGATAGGCAGACAAACCAGCGCCCCATAAAGGATGATCACTTAACATCTCAATTGTCTCTCCCCACATACTAACCCTTAATTGCCCAGAAAATCCTTGAAACATTACTTCTTCCCTGAATGGTTCTTTAAGGGGTGAGAGCCATAAAAACAAACCAGCCACAATAATAATAAGAAAAGATATTTTTCTCGTACGACGAAATAATAACCCAAAAAATAAAACAGAACCAACAATAGCCAAGAGGGCACCCATAGACTGAGTAAAAATTACCGCCAAAAAGAAAATAAAGAAAATTATAGAATAAAATAAATCATGTCCCATCAAACCCTTGGTTTTTCTAAAATCATGATCAAAAAGATACACCACAAAGGGCAAAAGTGGTGCCAAAAACAAAGCTAAAGCCAAAGGATGACCAAAAATACTAGTTACACGACGAGTGGCCTCGGCTTGCCAATAAAGATTAGGAATAAACCAGCCGGTAAACTGCTGAATCACACCAAAAATAGCTATTGGGATTGCCCCCAAAACTAATCCCCAAATAATTTTATATAAATCTTCTCTATTTTTAACTGTAGAAATAAAAATAGAAAAGAAAATTATTGGTTCTAAAAAATAGGCTCGCCACACACCAAGTGCCGCCCAGTGATTAGGCGCTGTATAGACAGAAATTAAGGAAAAAACAAAAAATAAAATAGTAGCCCAAAACCAACGATTTAAAGGATTGGGCAAGGACCGCCCATGTACCACGTCCCCAACCACTCCACCCCAATCGGCTTTATGTTTATACACCCAGGCCAGAAAAGTTATTAAAATCATCCCTTCTAAAACCGTGGTAGGTAAACCCAACAATTCAAAACGCACTAAATAGCTGGGCAAAAAAGCAGAAATTAAAATAAGTCCCCACAGCAAATTACGGGCCACCAAATAAGTAAAGAGAAGAAAAAAAATAATTAACAAAATATTAAACAACATAAAATTAGGTTATGAAAATAATTATTTTTGTATAAATACTGATTTTAGCATTTCTTTTGTTAAACCACGCAAACCAAACAAAGCTAAAAAATAAACAAGCATAGCAACCAATAAAATCACCCCGAAATTAAATCCGCTAATTAAAAATATTGCCCCGGCCATTATTAAAGAAGCTGCCAAACTTTTCCAAGTAATATAAAATTGGGGCCAAACCCTAGTAGTTCTAATAACTACGGTATAGGTAACAACCATTATAAAAGCTTCAGAAAAAACCGTTACCCAGGCCGCGGCGTAGGCTCCATACTGCGGAATAAATAAGAAATACCCGGCCAAAGATAAAATAGCATCAATTAAATACCATTTAATCAACTGTTTTTGTTTGTTTAAAGATAAAACAGCGTGAGCACTAATTATTCCAAAGAAAATACAAAATAAAGCAATTAACAATATACGTAAATAATTACCAGAACCCACAAAATCTCGGCCAGCTATAAAAGACATTATGGGAGTTGCCAACATTAACCCACCTATTAAAATAGGCCAGCCTAAAACAGACATAAAATCAAAAGCTCGCCGAAAATACTGAGAATAATTTTCTTTATTTTTTGTTGCCCAAGCGGTGGTTAAAAGTGGTAACATTATGCCCATAAAAATAGTAGGGACGACAGATAAAACATCAATCACTCTATAAGCCGCACCATACAAACCAACCTCGGCCTGTGGTTTCACAACAGATAAAATTAAAATATCAGCTTTTAAATATAATAAATTAAAAGCAATAGAAATAGCTAGCGGCCAACTACGGATCAAGGCTTCCTTATAAATTTCTTTATTATAAACCAACCGCACTTTAATATATTTAACCACTCCACCCCATAATAAAATCAGTTGTGATAAATTAGCCACAACACTCACTACCATGATTACCAAAATATCTAATTTCAAAAATACACAGATAAAATAACCAACTAAAATAATTCCTCTTCCTAAAACATCACCCCAAGCCACCCTCTCCATCTGAGTATGTTTTTGAAAAAAACCCACAAAAATATTTTGCAAAGTTACAGCGTAAAGAGAGGCGGCATAAACCCAAACTCCCCACTTAATAACAGATGGGTAAGGAAAAAACCAAACTAAAATTAAAGCACTGCCAAAAAAGATAGTAGAAATTATCAAACGTAAAGAAAATAAATTGGAAGTAATTTTAGCTTCATCAGCCCCAGGCTCAGCCAACATTTGGGCAGTAATCAAAGTTAAGCCAAAATCAGCTAAAATACCAAAAAACTGCAAAAAGACAGTAATAGTGGTATACCAACCAAACTGTTCCCGGCCTAAATAGCGGGTTAAAATTGCCAAAGCCAAAACACCGAACAAAGTGGAAAAAACCTTGCCCAAGAGTTGAATAAAGGTGTGCTTAATAGCTTTAGATAGAGACATAAACTAAACTTAGTTTACTAAAATTATCTTGAATTAGCAATTGAACAAGCCACCCCAAAGATGCTATAATCTTGAAGTACTCTTAAAATCATTTTATGGCTGCTATGTCTAAAAACATCCCCAAAATCTTTATCTTCTTAATCTCTACTCTTTTATTACTTGGCACAACTCAAACAAACGCCAAAACTACCACCCCAGAATGGGCGGCGGAAAAATATTCCAAGATTTCAGAAATTAGCCTAGCCCCGGGCGAAGCAAAAAAAATTAAAGTTGGATTTTACAATCGTGGTACTTACAACTGGCGTAACTCTGGCAAAAATTACGTTTCTCTTTACACTTACAGTCCTAAATACCACGCGAGTAAACTTGCCTCCCCCTCTTGGATCTCTTCCAGTCAACCCACAAAATTATTAGATTCTTTGGCTGGGCCCAACAGTAAAGGTTATTTTGAATTTGAGATAAAAGCTCCAAAAAAAAATGGCATCTATAAAGAAACTTTTGCCATGGCCGCAGAGAACAAGACTTGGGTTCAAAATGGACAATTTGAATTGGTAGTAAATGTAGGCGCAATGGAAAATGAAAAAGGTAATATAGAAGCAGAAACAGAGGACAATGCTTTTTTAATTTTTCTTAAAATTGAATTTGAAAAAAAGGATCTTGAGGCTATGAAATTAAGTCTCTTGGACCCTATCACTTTAAATTATGGGCAAGAAAAAACTGTAGCTTTGCTAATCATTAATAAAGGTAAGCTAGACTGAGACAAAAGGACAAAAGAACTTTAGTTTTAAATACAGTTTCTTTGGCCGGAACCAATACTGACACCTCTTTTTCCACTACTGGTTGGATAGATAATAACACCATCGCTGAATTTTCTACCGAACCAATTAAAAAAGGACAGACAGAAATTTATCCTATTCCTTTAATTGCACCTAATCGCGCTGGTGTTTTTACTTTGCATTTTTCTCTGTTAGTTAATGGGGCAAAAATTGAAGGAGGTAACTTTGATTTACCAGTAACAGTAGTCAATCCCAACCCTCAAGAAAATTTAGCCGCCACTTCCGATATTATTATTGACGACCCCAGAATGAGAATTGGATCATTTACCACTGAGGAACCGATGGAATTTATCTCTACTTTTGATTACACAATAAAAGATACTGACGGATTAGAGTTGGGCAAAATTATTCCTGGCACCAAAACTCTAGTCTTTTATAATGAAGAAAGCAAAAAATATTCGGCCAGTTGGGGGGAACAAGCTATTTCATCAGATAAACCCCTACGTTTGGTTCCCACTGATTTAAACGCCTATTTCTCTATTAGCAATCATGAATTATTAGCCCGCTGGGGTCACAAAGTCAACTATAATGAATTTAGAGACACTTTTGAAATACGTTTGGCAGAGACTGGATATATTTGGATAATTAATGAACTGGGTATGGAAAATTATTTAAAAGGTATGGCTGAAGAAAGTGATTCGTCTCATATAGAATTTTTAAAAACCATGGCCGTAGTTGAGCGAAGTTACGCTTATTACCACTTAAAAAATCCTGGAAAACATTTGGCTGGCGGATTTGTTTTAGATGCAGACTATGATCAAGTGTACCGTGGTTATGTCAGAGAAAAAATTTCACCCAACATGGTTGCGGCCATAGAAGAAACTAGAGGAATGGTAGTTACCTATAATGGAGACCCTGTTTATACCCCCTATTTTGCTCGCTCTAATGGCAAAACTAAAAGTGCTAAAGTTGTTTGGGGTACAGATCAGCCCTGGCTCCAACCAGTAGTTGCTCCTTATGATAAAGGCAAAACCCTATGGGGGCACGGAGTTGGTATGTCAGCTCGTGATGGCTTATACCGTGCCAAAGATGGAGCTACATGGGATGCAATTGTAAAGTACTATTA
>JAPLWR010000042.1 GCA_026396495.1 Candidatus Magasanikiibacteriota bacterium
ATAAAATTAGAGTGGCCAGACTTGATCAAGAAGAAATGTTGTCTGATATTGGAGAGTTGACTGCTGGTGAAGTGTTAAGAGCAGCCGCTGAACATTATATTAAAGAATTTCCTGTTGATTGGGCAGAGGACAATGCGTTAGAAAATCAGGAAGCCCAACAAAGAATTGAAGAATTATCAGAAAGAATTGCCAAATTATTTGAGGTTGATGATTTTTTGGGTCGTCAAGTAAAAGATTTGTCTGGCGGAGAAAGAACTAAATTATCATTGCTAATGATTTTGAGTAGTGAACCGGATATCTTACTTTTGGATGAACCAACTAATCATTTAGATTTAGAAAGCATTGCTAAATTGAGAGGCTTATTTGAATCATACAAACAAGCCGGAGTTTCTATTGTTAGTGTCAGCCATGTTGAATGGTTTTTAGAAAGCGCTGGTAATGATGGAGTGATGTATTTAAGAGTTGATCCTAATGGTGCGCGTAATTTACAGGTTTCTGGGACGTCTTATTCTAAATTTCGTAAAAGTGTAGAGCATGGACAGAAGATTACCGGGCAGCCAATTGAGTGGAATAAAGATTACAAGGTTGCTGCTAGTGGTAGTCAGTTATTTTCTGCTAAAAAAGAGGACGGGACCATAACCATACCAGACTCTCCAATTACAGATACTCACTTACCAGAGATGCCAGCCGGACATGTGGTAGTTTTTTCTGGAAAAAATGGTACTGGTAAAACAAAATTGATGGAAGCCATAGCTCAAAAAGATTCCAAAGTCATCAAAAGAGAAAAAGGTGTTCAAGTGGCCTATATGCCACAATTCTGGCCAGAAAATATTGCTAAGGGAAATATTAGAGATTTTTTCTTTTGGGTTAGAGAAGGTGTTAACCCCCACAGTTCACAAACAGAAGCAGTTTTTTTACGTAAAATTAGAGAATCAAGTTTTTCTTACGATGGGACTAAGTCTCTTTTGGAAAAGAGTTTTTCGCAGTTAAGTGGCGGAGAACAGAGATTATTGTGGTTTATCGCCGCTAGTATTTTTGAAGGAACCGATGTTCTGATGTTGGATGAACCAACCAATCATATGGACGCTCACATACAATCAAGAATTTTAGAAACGATTAAAGCCTTTCCTGGCACAGTAATTTTGTCTACTCATGATTTGCGTTTAATGCAAGGATTGAAGGAATATGCTGGACCAGGCAGGGAAATTAATGGAGTAATTAATCTAGTTTTTGCCAAGGAAGGCGGGAAAACAACAATTAAGAAGAGTGCTCAAAGTCCAGTTGACTATGCCAATCAAGTTATAACAGAATCACATAATTTAGCTAAAAGAGTAAAAATTTAAAAATTACCATATGGAAAAAGAAGAATTAGATATTGTTCGTCATAGCGCAGCGCATTTAATTGCGGCGGCTGCGGAAAGTTTATACCCGGGCGCCAAATTTGGTGTAGGCCCCATTATTGAAAATGGTTTTTATTATGATATAGATTTTCCTACCAATATTGGAGAAGAAGATTTACAAAAAATAGAAGAAAAGGCCAGAGAATTAATCAAGGGTAATTTGAAATATGAAAGAAAAGAAATGCCCATTGACGAGGCCATAAAATTATTTGAATCACGCGGACAAGTTTACAAAGTGGAATTATTAAAAGATTTGAAAGAAAAGG
>JAPLWR010000107.1:0-1803 GCA_026396495.1 Candidatus Magasanikiibacteriota bacterium
CGTTTTTGTCACTTTGGGTTATCTTTTGGCTCCATTGGTGGCTTGTTTTTTTATTGGTGATATTGTTACAGCTAAGTTGTTTTTTGTCGTCTGGTTATTTTTAGGTTTAGCTTTAATTTTTTTCGTTATTTTGTTTTTCATATCTTATAAAAATAAAAAAACAGCCATTGGGCTAGTAGAAGATGCTCCAAGAAAACAGATTACCTTTTTAAAAGAAATTCATTTGTGGAAAAGAATTGGTAATTTTATTTTACCTATTTTATTTCTAACCTTCTTTTTAAATATAATGGATGCTTTTTATTGGACCATCGGGCCGTTGTTGTCCGAAAGGTTGGGAATGGACGGGGAAAGAGGTTTATTCATGACCACCTTTTTATTACCTCCTCTTATTGTCGGTTGGTTTGTGGGTAAGATTACTAAGCGTCTAGGAAAAAAACACACAGCCTTTTTTTCTCTTATTCTTGGCTCTTTATTTTTAATAACTTTCATTTTTATTAAAAATCCCATCCTACTTATTTTAGTTAATTTTGTTGCTTCTTTTTTTCTTACCATGTCTTTTCCAGCCATTAATGGTGCGTATGCAGATTACATGTCAGAAACTCCTAAGGCTGAAAAAGAAATAGCGACAATGGTAGATTCTTTTACTAATTTGGGGTACATTATTGGTCCGATAGCAGCTGGTTTTTCTAGCCAATATCTTGGTTATACTGAAAGTTTCGCGTTGTTGGGGTGTTTTGGGGTTGTAGTTGGCTTTATTTTAATTGTTGTAACTCCTAAAAAAATTAATATAAAAGTTGGCAATCTTTTACGTTAAAAATGAAAAAAAATAATAAATCATTTTTTTTAAAAAGGTTTTTTTCCAAGTTAGGTCCTGGAGTAATTACCGGTGCTTCTGATGACGACCCATCAGGAATTTTGACATATTTACAAGCGGGGACTGTGATGGGTTTACGATCTCTTTGGACCGCTCTTTTAACCCTACCTTTGATGTACGGGGTTCAAGAAATGTGTGGGCGTATCGGATTTGTAACAAAAAAAGGCTTGATTACCCTCATTAAGACTCATTTTTCTAAAGGTATTTTATATCCCATTGCTCTTATTTCTGTCGTTGTTATCACTATTAATTTGGGAGCAGATTTATTAGCTATTGGCGTGGTTTTAGAGAAAATGTTCGATGTCGGTAGAATTTTTTGGATAATTGCCTCGGCTATTATTATTATTTTGTTAACTGTTTTTTTGTCTTATAAAAAATTTGCTCAAGTTTTAAAGTGGCTAACTTTAAGTTTATTTTTTTATGTAGTAGCCGTATTTTATATGCGTTTAGATGTTGGAAGATCTCTTTGGGCTACTTTTGTTCCTCATTTTAATTGGGATAAAGAATCCATTTTGCTTTTAACTGCTATTTTTGGCACCACCGTTTCTCCTTATTTATTTTTTTGGCAAACCAACGAAGAGGCAGAAGATAGAGAGGAAAAATTTCGTTGTAGCCCTACTCAAAAAAACTGTGTCACTAAAAATGAATTAAAGAATTTAAAAAAAGATACTTTTATCGGAATGATTTTTTCTAATGTAGCGATGTGGTTTATTATGGCTGGAGCAACTCAATTAGCTGCTACCTATGGTTTAAAAGTAATTACAAATTTTGATGATGCTTCTTTGGTTTTGAAGCCACTACTGGGTAATATGGCCTATCTATTTTTTAGTTTCGGTATTATTGGTACTGGCTTTTTGGCGGTTCCAATTTTAGGTGGCTGTGTGGGTTATATTTTTTCAGAAATTTTTAATCAAGAAGAAGGGATGAAT
>JAPLWR010000107.1:1848-5249 GCA_026396495.1 Candidatus Magasanikiibacteriota bacterium
GTTTTTATTTAGCTATTGGCGCAGCTACTTTGGTGGGGGTTCTACTTTCTGCTTTGGGTTTAGACCCAGTGCAATTATTAATTTATACAGCTGTTTTTTATACCTTGGTAACTCCATTTTTAATTTTATTAATTTTACGTATTGGTAATGATAAAAAAATAATGAACCACAATGTAAATTCTAAATGGTCCAATTTTTTAGGTATTGGAGGGTTTGTGGTTAGTTTTGTAATTACTATTTTATATTTATCAACCTTTTTTTATTAATATGATCAAGAAAAAAGATAATCATCCTTGGGTTGTGACAGTAGATATGGGTTTTGGCCACCAAAGAGCTACTTATCCCTTATCGCACATCTCTCATGAGGGTGTGATTAGCGCTAACACTTATCGCGGTATTCCAGAAGACGATAGGAAAATTTGGGAAACTAGCCGTCATATGTATGAATTCATTTCTAGGCTTACTCGTCTTCCTGTGGTTGGTCAACCCCTTTTTGATTTATATGACAAACTACAAAGTATGCCAGAGTTTTATCCTAAGAGGGATTTGTCAGAGCCCAGTTTACAATTAAAAGAGATAATGTTTTTAATTCAGCATAAAGATTGGGGTAAGCATTTGATAGATAAATTAAACAAAGACCCTCGACCTTTGATAACTAGTTTTTTTGCTATTGCTTTTATGGCAGAATATTTTAATTATCAAGGAGAAATATATTGTATAATTTGCGATGCAGATATTGCCCGAGTTTGGGCTGATTATAAAGCAAAAGATAGCAGAATAAATTATTTTGCGCCGTGTTATCGGGTGGTGGAACGTTTAAAGTTGTATGGGGTAAAAAAGGAAAGAATATTTTTAACCGGGTTTCCTTTACCAGAGGAAAATTTAGGTGGTCCAGAATTAAAAGCCTTGAAACATGATTTAAGTCATCGTCTATTTAATTTGGATCCGCATGGGCGTTACTTTTGGCGCTATGGTCAAACTGTTGTTAAACATCTCGGTTTAAAGAATCTAAATGCCCACGCTGATCATCCTTTAACTTTGACCTTTGCTGTGGGTGGAGCTGGGGCCCAAAAAGATATTGCCGCAGAGTTTATTAGCAGTTTAAAAGAAAAAATTAAAATTAAGAGGATGGTTGTTAATTTAGTAGCAGGTACCCATCCAACTGTAAAAAAATATTTTGAAGATATAGTAAAAGATAACGGTTTGGAAAAGTTTTTAAATAAAGGAATCAATATTCTTTTTTCTAAGACGAAGAATGGTTATTTTAAAGTGTTCAATAAGACTATGAGAAAAACAGATATTTTATGGACTAAACCTAGTGAATTGAGTTTTTATCCGGCCTTGGGAATTCCTATTATAATGGCCCCACCTATTGGGTCCCAGGAAAAATTTAATAGAATTTGGCTGAAAACTATTGGTGCTGGTATATCCCAAGATGATCCTAAATTCACTAGCGAGTGGTTGTTTGATTGGGTTGATTCAGGTTGGTTGGCTCAGGCGGCTATGCGCGGTTTTTTAGAAATGCCCCGTTTGGGAACTTATAATATAGAAAAAATCATTGCCCAAAAACCCAAAGAAATGGAAGAAGTCCGTACTGTTTTGCAGTATTAAAGCAACTTGCTCACTTTATCTTTTTGAGGTATAGTAAGATACTAATTTAAATTTATTTTTTATGCCCCACGATATTATTGTATATTCCACTCCATCTTGTCCTTATTGTCACATGGCTAAGGATTATTTAGATTCTAAAAACATTGCTTTTACAGATAAAAATGTAGCGATAGATGAAGATGCCAGTGAAGAAATGGTTAAGAAGTCTGGTCAGATGGGCGTGCCAGTAATTGAAATTGATGGAAAAGTTATTATCGGTTTTGATAGAGGAGCCATTGATGAATTATTAAAGTAAATATGTTTAAAGAAGTTGTAATAGATATAGAAACACAAAATACTTTTCTGGATGTAGGTCAAGGGCGTCATCAAGACTTAAAAGTGTCTATTGTTTGTGGTTATAGTTATGCCGATGATAAATTTTTTACATTTAGGGAATCGGAATTAGTTAATTTATGGCCAATTTTAGAAAAAGCAGATAGAGTCATTGGTTATAATAGTCGTTATTTTGATATGCCTGTTTTAAATAATTATTATCCTGGGGATCTGGATAAAGTAATTCAGTTGGACATGTTAGAAGAAATTAAAAAAGTTTTAGGTTTTCGTTTAAAATTAAATGATGTTGCCAAGGCTACTTTAGGAACAGCTAAAAGTGGTAATGGTTTAGACGCTGTAGAGTGGTTTAAAAAAGGAGAATGGGATAAAATAGAAAAATATTGTTTAGATGATGTTAAGATTACTAAGGAAGTTTACGAGTATGGCCTAAAGAATAAACAATTATTCTATCCAGATTTACAATCTAAATCAAATAGACCTTTTCCAGTCAATTTTTCCATGCCAGAAAAAACGGCCAATACCGCACCTACTGCCATCAATTTAACCTTACCTTTTTAATATGCCGCGTCAAGTTTATTTAGATCATGCCGCCACCACTTATACTGATCAAAGAGTAGCAAAAAAAATGTTACCGTTTTTGACTAAAGAGTTTGGTAATCCTTCCGCGTTGTATTCTTTAGGTAGACGAAGTTTGGTGGCAATTTCCGAGGCACGCAAAAATGTGGCACAAATTTTGGCTTGTTCACCAGTAGAAGTTATTTTTACTGGTGGTGGCACAGAATCTGATAATTTGGGTATTTTGGGAGCAGCAAGAGCTAATAAAAAATTTGGCAATCACATCATTACCTCAAAAATAGAACATCATGCAGTAATTCATGCTTGTGAACAATTAGAAAAAGAAGGTTTTGAGGTGACTTATTTAGATGTTGATGAATTTGGTTTGGTTTCTCCTCAAGAAGTAATTGCAGCTATTAAAATAGAAACAATTTTAATAACCATTATGTATGCCAATAATGAAATTGGTACTATAGAACCAATTTCGGAAATTGGTAAGGCCCTTAAAAAATATAATGAAGAAAAAAGAAAAGATAAAAATCGAGTCTTTTTTCACACAGATGCCTGTCAGGCCGCTGGTTCTTTAGATTTAGATGTCAATAGATTACATGTAGATTTATTGACTTTAAATGGTAGTAAACTTTATGGTCCTAAAGGTGTGGGGGTTTTATTTAAAAAGAAGGATGTTCCAATTCAACCCTTGGTTTTTGGTGGAGGACAAGAATTTGGTTTAAGATCTGGTACAGAAAATGTGTCAGGAATTGTGGGTTTAGCTGAAGCTTTAAAATTAGCTCAAGCTGGTAAAGAAGAGGAAAATAAAAGATTGATTGTTTTGAGGGAGTATTTATGGAAAGAGTTAAGTAAAAAAATTAGTCGTTTAAAATTAAATGGTCATCCAGAGA
>JAPLWR010000067.1:0-2598 GCA_026396495.1 Candidatus Magasanikiibacteriota bacterium
GATTGCCAATATGAATTTAATAATCACGCGGTTCATGATTTATCGTTTCGGTCACAAGCGAACGGAAGTGTGATTTACAACTCCAAATTTCCGGTTTATTTAGGTTCACATTGTCCAGGTACTTCCGACGACCACGCGCCGGTACATTACGCACAACTTGGGCCAGATTCTGAATTATTCAATAAGACATACATCGACCCAGACGCGGCGTTTAAAAGAATTAAATTAGATTATAATAATTGGAAGTCTCAACCTACGGTTTGGAAGAGAAGGTTTAGCGAGCCGACATTGCCATTAAGAAAATAATGAATATCGGGTTAGTTCAAATAAATACATCGTTTTATGAACAATATTATCTCCCATATTCAATTGGGTTAATTCAAGCTTATTTAATGTCTTATAGTAGGCGGTCGTCCGAATTGAAATTCTCTAAGCCAATATATTACAGAAAATCAGTAGAGTTATGCGTCGACGAATTAAAAAACAATGATGTTGTATTTTTTAGTCTCTATGTTTGGAATGAGCAAATATCAATGAAAATAGCTCAAGGATTAAAAGAAGAGAATCCAAGTATAAAATTAATCTTTGGTGGTCCACAAGTCCCAAATATAGCAGAAAATTTTTTAAGAAAAAATTTTTTTATTGATATCGTCGTACACGGGGAAGGTGAGGAGATTAGTCGATTACTTGTGGATTCAGATTTCGACCTAAAAACACCATCTATTAGTTATATAAAAGAAAATGTTTTTTTTCGCAACCAATCTCGATATAAACTAAAAGATTTAAATATCATACCTTCCCCATACTTAAACGGTGTTTTCGACAACATTATTTCTCAAAATCCAAATCAAAGATGGATAGCTTGCTGGGAAACTAATAGAGGGTGCCCATTTTCTTGTTCTTTTTGCGATTGGGGGTCATCAACTAAGAGCAAGATTTTACAATTTGATTTAGATAGGGTTTATAAAGAAATAGAATGGTTTTCAAAAAATAAAATTGATTTCGTTTTTTGTTGCGACGCTAATTTTGGTATTTTAAAAAGAGATTTAGATATCGTAGACTATGTGGCGAGAATAAAATCGAGAGAAGGTTTCCCAAAATCATTGTCGGTTCAAAATACAAAGAACGCGATAGAAACTACATTTAAAGTGCAAAAAATCTTATCTGATAACGGATTAAACAAAGGAGTTACGCTTTCATTACAGTCTACTAACCCACAAGTGCTTTCTAATATAAAAAGGTCTAATATTTCTGTCCAGGCTTATCAAGATATGCAGTTGCAATTCACCCGACAAAAAATAGAAACTTATACTGATGTTATACTCGGGCTCCCCGGAGAAACATATGAATCTTATATTAAAGGGGTAGATTCTATAATTTCTAATGGGCAACATAACAGAATCCAGTTTAATAATTTATCTATCCTGCCAAATTCAGAAATGGGCAGCCAAGAATACCAAGAAAAATTTGGCATGGTTGTCGTTCAAACAGATATCGTTAATGTTCATGGCACGTATCGAGATGATAATCACAAAATTTTAGAAAAACAATTATTATGTGTTGGGACCGACTCAATGAATAAAAGCGATTGGATTAAATCTAGGGTAATATCTTGGTGGATTGGATTATTGTATTTTAATAAAATATTACAAATACCGGTTTTAACGGCTCATAAACTTTACACGATTCCGTTCCGAAAAATTTTTGAGTTGTTCACAAGAGAGCTTTCATTAGCTAATCATCCTATTTTAAAATCTATTAATAATTTCTTTATCGCAAAGGCTTTAGACATTCAAAATGGAGGTGTTGAATACTGCCTATCGAAGAATTTTTTAAATATCTATTGGACCGCTGATGAATTAGTTATACTCCAGCTAATTGCTGACAATAAAATAAATACATTTTATAATGAATGTAGCCAATTATTCCTAGAAAATTTAGTCGTGGAAAGTGCTTTTTTATGTAACTCAATCAAGTTAAATGCAGAAATACTTAAAAAACCGTTTCAGAAAGAGAACGGATTAATCAGTTTAGAATTTGATATTTTAGAATTTTATTATTCGATTTTAGCTGGCGGAACTAAAAAATTAGAAAAAATCAACTGTTTATATAATATAAATAGACAAAATGAGATTTGGACGACCTTAAATGACTATTATAAAGAAGTAATATGGTTTGGCAATAAAAAAGGAGCGTATTTATATCAAAATATAGAAAGAATAAATTAAATGAATAATATTAAATTATCGATAATAGTCCCTAGTATTAGGACTGAAAATTGGGCAACTATTTTTAACTCAGTAAAAAATAATATAGGAAACTATCCATTCGAAGTTATTTTCATTGGTCCAAATATTAACTTATCAGACGAACTAGTTCAATATAAAAATATTAAATGTATTAGGGATTTTGGTTGCCCGTCTCGCTCCATGCAAATTGGAGCATTATTTGCCGAAGGAAAATATCTAAGTTGGATATGCGATGATGGTATTTTTGTAGATGGCGCTATTGGACGCATTATAGAAAGATTAGAAAATAAAAATAATCCTAAATTTTGGTATAATTGGATTTATACTGAAGGAGATGAATATCTTACAA
>JAPLWR010000067.1:2647-5866 GCA_026396495.1 Candidatus Magasanikiibacteriota bacterium
GATGAATATCTTACAAATAGAGACCCCAGGGAAAATTTTCCACAGGCATGGTATAAAGCGCATTTCCACGCGAACCAAAAACATCTACAAGGAATCGACGAAAATTGGTTTATGACCCTCCTATTTACCATAAACACAGATTATTACAAATTTTTAGGGGGAATAAATTGTGAATTTGAAGCTATTAATTATAATTTGCATGATTTAGGATACCGAGCTTTTAGAGATGGAGCTCAGATGGCATTTACAGAGTAAACTATTTTCAGATTATCTTTGCAACAAAAAGGACCAAACAGAACTAGAGAATCTTGTCCAGTGCTAAATGCTACAGAACTTAATGACGAACCACTTTTATATAACATGTATGGAACCAAAAAAGAACTTCCATTATACATCGATTTTAATAATTGGAGAAATGCGGATTTAGTCTGGAAAAGGAAATATGGGTGCTAAACCATATACGCAAGTTAAAAATTTAGACATTACTGGGGCTATTATAGAAATAGGTTCGGAAAGAAGTGAGGGCTCGACAACGTTTTTATATAATTTTGCAAAGGCAAATAATTTTCCATTTTATACAGTGGATTTTAATAAAGAGCAATATTTTAATGCTTTGAGGATAACTAATGGACATGGGGCGTATAATATGAGTGGAGAAGAATTTTTAGGAAATATTTTTCCATTATTAGGCGAGAAGATTTCGTTTGCTTATCTAGATAATTTTGATTTAATCACAAACGACGGAAGAGATTGGGAAAAAAGAAAAGCTTTATATAAGCAATATGGATTTGATATGACCAATACTAATAGCAAGATAGCACATATGACACAAGCTGTTTTAATAGAAAAATATCAAGCTAAGACTTGTCATATCATATTTGATGATACTTGGATAGATTCCTTATCTAAAGAGTTCCAAGGGAAGGGCGCGTGGGCAATTCGACCTTTGCAGCACGCGAAATTTAAAATTCAAAATAATATTTTTGTCGGTTCAGAGATAGATGGGCTAAAAAATGGATTTGTTTTGATGTCTAAAATTAATAAATGAAACTTTATATTATTTTTAATACTTGCGGAATCTCTAAAAGAGAAAACGTTGATTTTTATATTCACGCTATTAATAACTTGCTAGCACAAGATATAAGCGATTCGCGTATAGTTATATCAAGTTGTAGAAATTCGTTCGAGGTCAGACGATTATTAATGGATGAATTTCAGAACAACATCTCTTATAATTTTATTGATGATATACTACCAGTAAATATAACTTTTAATCATACCGCACAACAATGTGTTAAGGAGATGGGGGCTGCAAACGGATATTTATACATTGATTCTGGGATTATTTTAGAAAGGGCAGATGTAGTAAGAAGATTGTACGAATTACATATATCAGGTCCTTATGGGATGACAGCGGCCAGGACAGACACGGACGCTGGGACTTTTCTATGGTTTAATGAAGGCCGAGATTACAGCGACGAATCAGGGCAAGACAAGTTATTCAAAGATGGACACTTTGTAATTCCGATAGGAAAAACAATTAATTTACATATACAAATCTTTGATAATTCAATCTTCGAAAATTATAATCATTGTTTATTGCCAGATATTTTTGCGTCTCACTGTACTGAGTCTACCTTTTCTTTTTTGAACGCTGCGATACATAAAAAATTCATAATTCATAAAGATATTATAGTTAAGCATTATACTAGCATGGACGGGGCGAGTTCGGGTTTCAGACCTGAATTAGCTAAAGTCCTTGGATGGCAACATTTATTACCGTTTAGTCATAAAAAAATCTTAGATATTATCGCAGATAAAGAAGGCATTGAATGTGGATTCGGATATGAAGAATGTCAAAACATCCTTATGCACGACAAAACACAATTCGATAAAAATGGCTATGCAAAACAACCAGGTAGACTTAGAAATTTTATTCTAAAAAATCTATATTTGCCTTATGAAAGTTTTGATTACGAGCAACCAACTTTTAAATTTATAAAATGAACTATCCGCTCATGTCAGACAATATAACTAGAGAAGACGTTAATACTTTAATCTCTTTCCTTCAACAAGACCCTATTCCTCAATTCACTAATGGGCCCAAGGTAAAACAATTTGAAGATGAATGGGGAAAGTGGCTCGGGACTAAAAATAATATCATGGTGGGTTCAGGAAGCATGGCAAACGAACTTAGTCTATTGGCGTTAAAGTTCCTTCATCCAGATGGTGGCGAAATTTTAGTGAGTCCGCTCGGATGGGTGTCAGATTTTGCCGCGATACTTCATGCTGGATTTACGCCCGTATTTTGCGACATCAATCTGAAAAATTTATCTATCAATGTACATGATGTGAGGAGAAAGATTACATCTAAAACAAAAGCTCTTCTATTAGTTCATATTCTTGGTTATAACGGTCTATCCGATGATGTTATTAATATCTGTCAGACGCATAATATAACACTCATCGAAGATTGTTGCGAATCGCACGGGGCTACATTTAAAGGACAAAAAGTCGGGACGTTCGGAAGTATAAGTAATTTCTCCTTTTTTTACGCTCACCATTTATGTTCATTAGCCGAAGGGGGAATGATTTGCACCAACGATGAAAATCTTTTCAATCTATTTAGGTGCTTTCGTTCTCATGGCATGGTGAGAGAATGTCCGGACCAAAGGTTTAAAGACTTAATTTTAAAACAAAATCCAGAACTTAATCCAGATTTTATCTTTCTAGAAGCTTCTCATAATGGACGGTCGCAAGAAGTTAATGCGGTCGTAGCCTTAAACCAATTAAAAAGCTTAGACGCAAATAATGCTATTCGGTCAGATAATTTATTATATTTTTGGATAAGAATAACGCTATACGTTCGGATAATTTATTATATTTTTTAAATAATTTAAATAGTCATAAATATATTACCGACTTTAATACAGAAGGAAATTCAAATTACGCCCTTACTCTTTTATTAAAAACTCCTAATTTTGACGCTAGAAACAAAATTGAATTTATATTAAAAGAAAACAATATCGAGTTTCGTCGGGGGATGTCTGGCGGCGGCAATCAAATCAGGCAACCATATCTAAAAGAGAAGATACATCTTAATCCCTCAGATTTTCCTAATACGTAGCATGTTCATCATTTTGGTTGGTACATAGGGAATTATCCGACATTAGAGCGAGAGAAAATTTATAAGCTTCTATCAATTCTGAATAATATAAA